>JBBSQV010000010.1:0-40338 GCA_038243675.1 Flavobacteriales bacterium | reverse complement strand
TCACCCAGAGAAATCGGCAGCAATTGGACAGCAAATATTGAAAAACTTTTTAGAGTTATGAGAATTATACCAGCGATAGATATTATAGACGGGAAATGTGTTCGCTTAAGCAAAGGCGACTATTCAACTCAGAAAACATACAGCGACAACCCTTTAGAAATGGCTAAGAGTTTCGAAGATTTAGGAATCCAATATCTGCATTTAGTAGATTTAGATGGAGCCAAAGCGAAGCAAATTATCAATTATAAAACTTTGGAACAAATAGCTTCTAAAACCAATTTGGTTGTTGATTTTGGTGGCGGAATAAAATCTGAAAAAGATGTGGAAATCGCTTTTAGCTCGGGTGCAAAGCAAATCACCGTCGGAAGTATCGCTGCTACAAAACCAGAATTAATGTTGGAGTGGTTGCAGAAATACGGTTCTCAGAAAATTATTTTAGGTGCTGATTGCAAAGATCGAAAAATCGCTACCAATGGTTGGTTAGAATCCAGCGGTCAAGATGTGATTGCCTTTATTCAAGAATATGAAAAAAAGGGAACAATCTACAGCATTGTAACCGATATTGACAAAGACGGAATGCTTGCAGGTCCAGCTTTTGAACTTTATAAAGAAATTTTGCAAACTACAGAGAAAACAAAACTAATTGCAAGTGGTGGAATTACCACTATTGATGATGTTTTAAAGTTAATCGAATTGGGATGTGAAGGAGCAATTATCGGAAAAGCAATTTACGAAGGAACAATCAATCTTAACGATTTAATGAAAAAGCTATGCTAAAGAAAAGAATAATTCCCTGCCTCGACATTAAAGATGGAAGAACCGTAAAAGGAGTGAATTTCGAAAATATCATCGATGCGGGTGATCCAATAGAACTTGCAAAACGGTATGTAATTGAAGGCGCTGACGAGTTGGTTTTTCTTGATATTACCGCAACTTTAGAGAAGCGTAAAACATTGACCGAGTTAGTAACGCGGATCGCAGCAGAAATCAATATTCCGTTTACAGTTGGCGGTGGCATCAACAGCATCGAGGACGCCAAAGCGATCATTGATGCTGGTGCTGATAAAATTAGTATTAACTCTGCTGCAGTTTTAAATCCGAAACTAATTTCAGAAATTGCAACAAACTACGGAAATCAGTGCGTGGTGGTGGCAATTGACACAAAGTACGTTGATGGAGAATGGATGGTTTTTCGCTCTGGCGGAAAAATTGCTACTAATCTTAAAGCTGTTGATTGGGCAAAAGAAGTCGCAGATCTTGGCGCTGGCGAAATTCTATTAACATCAATGAACAACGACGGAACAAAAAATGGTTTTGCGTGCGATATCACTCAACAGGTTTCAGACGCGATTTCAATCCCAGTAATAGCTTCGGGCGGCGCTGGAAATATGCAGCATTTTGCAGATGTTTTTCAACAGACTAAAGCAACAGGAGCCTTGGCGGCAAGCGTTTTTCACTTTGGCGAAATTGCCATTCCCGACCTCAAAAAATTTTTAGCAACACAAAATATCCCAATCAGATTATGAAACCAGATTTTACAAAAACCAACGGACTAATTCCCGTGATCATTCAAGATGCAAGTACTTTGCAGGTTTTGATGCTCGGTTATATGAACGAAGAAGCTTTCGCTAAAACAAATGCGGAGCAAAAAGTTACTTTCTTTAGCAGAAGCAAAAATCGTCTTTGGACAAAGGGTGAAACTTCTGGAAACTTTCTGAATGTAGAAAGTATGAGTTTAGATTGCGATAACGATACGATATTAATCACCGTAAAAGCTGAAGGTCCCACTTGCCACACAGGTTCAACTTCTTGCTTTAATACAGAAGCTTCGACAAATTTTCTGTACAAACTAGAGCAAACCATTCACGACCGAATCGATCAAGACGATCCGAAATCCTATACAAATGAATTGTTCAAACGCGGAATCAATAAGGTCGCACAGAAAGTAGGAGAGGAAGCAGTTGAATTAGTGATAGAAGCAAAAGACGACAATGCTGACTTATTCAAAAATGAAGCAGCCGATTTACTATACCATTTTTTGATTTTGCTAAAAGCGAAAAGTTTTAAGTTGAAAGAGATTGAAGAGGTGTTAGTAGGCAGATCTTAGTACATTTTTATTCAAGAATTTTAAAACATACTGTGACGAATGAGATTTCAACTCTTTTTTCTGATCTTTAAATAAATTTCTTTAAGTGAACAAGCAACAGCAAATCTCGGAAAATCAGGAAAATTCTTCTTTGTCAGGAAATGAAGATACAAACACTTTAATAGCGGCAATCTTTCAAGGTGTTGAATTTTCTGATGCGAATATGGAATTGCTTTCTAACAAGCTTGAAAGAATTGAGTTGAAAAAAGGAGTATCACTTTTAAGAGAAGGTGATAAGGTGCCTGATCAATATTATGTGGTCAGTGGTTGTCTCCGGACTTATTTTATCGATGATTCAGGGAAGGAGCATACCGTACAATTCGCTATTCACGACTGGTGGATCAGTGATTACACTGCATTTTTCTCTGATGGAATTGCAATTCTTAATATCGGAACAATTCAGGATAGTCTGCTTTTTCGAATGTCTAAAGTTGATATGGATGTATTATTACAAGAAATTCCTGCGCTTGAGACATTCTTTCGGAAAAAGATGGAAGGCGCTTTTGCGGGATTTCAAAAACGGATTTTGGCAAATTTATCGCTGTCGGCAGCTGAGAGATACAGTCACTTTATAGAGAGTTATCCAAATATTGAGCAGCAAGTCAAAAACTATCATATCGCCTCATATTTAGGAATTACCACCGAAAGTCTCAGTAGAATTAGAAAGGAAATGACTCAACATTAAATTTCTTATCCTACATCAATTTTATAAAGATCTTTATATTGTAATTTCGTTTAGTAGAAAGTGGTTTATAGAAGCATAGTATTAATTTGTTGTTTTTCGGATTACTAAGCCGATTTTTAAATTTTTCTACGTAGAAATTATTAATAAAGAATAAAAAAAATAAAGATGAAAAAGGTATTATTTGTTTTGACAAGTCACGAAGATTTAGGAAATACTGGAGAAAAAACAGGATTTTGGATTGAAGAGTTTGCAGCTCCATACTATCTATTAAAAGATAAAGGAATTGATATTACCTTGGCTTCTCCAAAAGGTGGACAGCCGCCGATAGATCCAAAAAGTGATCAAGCTGATTCTCAAACACCAGCAACAATTCGTTTCAAAAGTGATGATGAAACTCAAAAAATCTTATCTCAAACCCATAAATTAGCAGAGGTAAATCAAGCGGATTACGATGCTGTTTTCTATCCAGGGGGTCACGGGCCACTTTGGGATTTGGCAGAAGATAAAGATTCGATCGCTTTGATTGAAGATTTTATTAGAACCAATAAAATAGTAGCCGCAGTGTGCCACGCACCAGCAATTTTTAGAAACACTAAGAATGCAAACGGCAAACCACTAGTAGATGGTAAAAAAGTTACCGGATTTACTAACACCGAAGAAGCAGCGGTTGAATTAACTGATGTTGTTCCGTTTCTGGTAGAAGATATGCTAAAAGAAAATGGTGGGATTTATAGTAAAAAGGGAGATTGGAAATCGTATGCTGTGGAAGATGGCTTACTAATCACTGGTCAAAATCCAGCTTCGTCAGAAGCAGTTGCTGAGATATTGTTGAAGAGACTTTCTTAAAAATAGTTCATTTTAAATTAGAAATCCTGCTTGAATTTTCAAACAGGATTTTTTTTGTATAAAATCTTCAAATTTCTATTCGTAAAAACAGTCCTGATTCCCAACCTGAGAACATTTAACAGTCATCATTTCAAACGATACGATGGGACGAATTCTGATAAAAATTATCTCATTAAAGAAGGTGGTTTTATTCCTATATTTGATTCTGATGAATTGGTGAAAAATGATTATTTGCTAAATTAAAATTGTCGTTACTATGAAAAAAGCTTTATTATTCTTTATTTGCATAATATTTTCAAATATGCTTTCTGCTCAAAAAAACTATTTAGATGTTCCTTTTCTCGAAACTTCTGCCAAAGGTGATACATTAGTAATGCCAGACAAAATCTATATGTCGATTAAAATAAGTGAGGCCGACAGCAAGAACAAGAAGTCAGTCGAGGAGCAGGAGCAGGAACTTGCGATCGTTTTAAAAAGTATCGGAATAAATGTTCAGGAGGATTTAGTACTTCATGATATCGGGAGTAATTTTAAAAAGTATTTTTTTAAAGGTCAAAATATTTTAAAACTAAAGGAATATTCTCTTTTGGTTTATGACGCAGTAAAAGTCGGACAAGTGTTGACTGAACTTGAAAAAGTTGGAATATCCAATGTAGATATTGATAGAACCGAATATTCTAAAGCCGAGGAATTAAAGTTACTACTAAAAGTGAGAGCGGTAGAAAAAACCAAAATATTGGCAGATCTACTAGCAAAATCTATAAATCAAACTGTTGGGAAAGCAGTATTTATTTCTGATTTAAGCAGCGCTTCCATTTCAAGAATGTTAGAAGGTCGAGTTGCAGGAATAGCAGTTAGAGGAATGTCAACTCTTAAAAGTTCTTCTCCACAACCTGTGGGAATTGAATTCGAAAAAATAAAATTTGAAGTGGAAGTAAGTGTCAAATATTTGTTGGAGTAATTGATTCTATAAGAGAGTGATTTGCTCATTACACTGAAATAATTTTATGGCTGCATTTATACTATTAATTGGCTTTCTGTTTTAGGAGCTTTTTCACGCTATTCGCTCCAATCTTTTTGGGCAAAAAAAACCCAAAATGGATTTGCTTCGACAGTTCGCAAAAGCTCGGGTCCACTGCTATCAAGGATAGGGCTTTTCGCTTATATTTATAATTATTCTCCAGAATGCTTCTTCGCTTTAAGAGATCCAAGATGTTTTTATGAGTCAAAGTCGGGCGCAATTCCGCTTTCTGACTTTAAAAATCGAGCTTTTAAAAATAACCAGGGCTTTACTCCAAAAACATACAATTGAGTTCAAAAATCTGTGCCATTTTTCGTAGTTTGCGCGTTTAATTTTCCCAAACTATCAAATGGAAGTTCAAACCCAAAAATCCTTACATTCTCAAATTATCCGTTATACATTTTTCTTTACTGGTCTTGTTTGTTTTGGACTGGGAGTAGCTGTCTCCGTTAAGGTTAAGTATTTGGGATTACACCCCTGGGATGTGCTAAACGTCGCATTATTTGAACATTTCGGTTTCAGTATTGGCACTTGGAGTATTATCGTTGGATTGCTACTTATCAGCGTTTCATTGTTGGTTCGAAAAGAATATGTGAACGTTGGGACTTTTCTAAATGCTTTGCTCATTGGTCCTATTATGGATTTATTTCTTTGGCTAGATATCTTGCCAGATGCCAGTAACAATTGGACAGACTATTTGCTGTTGCTTCTAGGCATTATTCTTATTGGCTTAGGAGGCGGCCTATATGTATCTGGTGGTGTAGGTGCTGGCCCGCGTGACGGGTTTATGCTTTCTATTTCCGAACGCACAGGACTCTCAGTTGTGAAAGCTAGAATTTTGGTTGAAAGCATCGTGTTAGCCATCGGATGGCTTCTTGGCGGTCCTGTTTTTTGGGTGACTTTTATTTATACGTTTATACTGAGTCCGATTTTTCAGTTTTCACTGAAGTTCTTTACGCGTTTGCGAGCACAATTAGAGGAAAAACAGTAAGTCTCGATTTCCTTCGAGAATGCATTAAATCTCAGCAAAACCCATTTCTTAATTCGAAGAAAAATTTTGTTTTGTCTGAAATTCCATCTTTATCGTGGTAGAATTTCAGATTTTCGCTCAGTAAAATTTCAAAATATTTAATTTCACAATGGTTGAAACCGACCTCAAAAAGCAAGATGTCCTTGGAAAGAATGGTTTTGTAGAGTTCAGAATTTTTATCAGCTTGTGCAAAAGTTGAAAAATTATTAGTAAAGTGAAAATTATTGAGAGTAATTCTTTCATTCTAATGTCCTTAGGTAATATTTGTAGTTGAAGTGAAATAATGACAAACCTTGTTAAATAAATTATTTAAGAATTACAAAAGCAGATTAGATCGCAGTTAAACCTTATTAATATTTTTCGCACCGTTTTAAAGCTTGGGAAGGTTGGAGATGTTGAAACAAAATATTTTGTGTCATAACGAAGATATTATATAGACGCTAAATTCATTGAAACCCCAATCTTATCAAAGAATGTTAGCAGATGTTAAATTTTTTTAAGATTAATTCTTTCTTCAAATTTTTTAATATCATCAATCATAAATTCCAGCATTTCACTTCTTTTCAACTTTGCTTTTTAGTATACAAATCTTTTCTAATATTTAGAAGCCAATCGGAAATTAGAGTTAACATAATTAAAGCATATTCCTCACTACCATTACTATTTTCATAATCATCAAAATCACTGGCATTAATTGTAAAAAAAGATTGCATTATTTTATTAAATGATTTTACTGCCTCGTCAGAACTAAGAGTCATCATGTTAGTACTTGCTTTTCTATATTGTAAACTTTTCAACTTGTCGATTCCTATCTGTTTTTGTTTTTCACTAAGTGTAAAGGTAAAAACTGTTATAAATGGTTCCAATAATTCTTCGTAAGTTTTAATCTTTAACTCTCGCGATTTTTCTGCTGATAATAATACATCATCTTTTCTTGATTTTATTAACCAAGTAAATAAACCTCCAATAGGTAGATATTTTTTTTATTTTTTTTTAGTTTTCGTTAGGAATTTTTCATTGCTTGATGTTAAGTTGCTAATTGCGTCAACTAATATTTTACTTTTTAAATTTTTATTGTGTTCATAATTTATATTCATTCGGTTATCACCATCATCTTTTTGTAATTGAAAATCATCAAATCTCTTTTCTATTGTTTTGTTATTGATAATTATTTTGAAGTTTTGATGGTGTGTATGGTCAACTGCAATACTCGTTATGCAATTAATACCATTATCAATTTCTCTAAACTGAAACATTTTAACTTCTTCGCTATTAATTAGCTTTTTATTTTCAAAGTATTTATTCCACACTTTATCGGCTTCAATTTGTATTACAGAATATACGTAACAACTATCCTTTATCGTAAAAAATGTTTTCCCATTTTGTTTCCAAAATATGTAAGTTGGAAAATAATCGGAATCATATGTACAATAATCTGTTACTGTATCAACAAATGTTATATAACTTCCGACCGAATAATCTTCAAAAACACAAATTGTATCTACTTTTTGTTGTTTAAGTTCTAGCAAAAAATCTTTATAAAATTTTTCATTATTACTAACTTGACAAAAAACAGATGAGCTAATTAAGAAGCAGAAAATTAGAATGATTTTTTTAGTTTTCATTTGGTTTTTTCATTTGGTTTTCTGAAGGTTGCTCGAAAATATCTACCAACGTTTTGCGGCTTGCAGAAGTGGCGAACTTCGTAACCGAGATTTTTCGGTTAAGATAAAATTTCTTGCGAAAGATAAACGTGAATTAACCACATATTTCGCCATTTATGCAAACCGCAGTTAGCCGTTCGGTTTTTTACTCGTTACAATATTCAATCAAGTTTTTGCAAAAATTATTAAATAATTGAATTGACTCTTCATTTTTCTGTTTTGTATTATATATTACTTTCAATACGTAATATCCATCTTTTAATTTTGATTCGATTTCAGGGGAAAATTCTGAACTATTATTTACCATAATATATATATGCTTCAGATTTATATTTTCCTCTAAAACCCTTTTAAGTTCTTTATTTTCGCATTTTATTTTGTACTGAATTTGAGAATTTGCTGACAGTAATTTCTCCAAAACTCCAATTTCCGTTACACTAAAATTTGGATATTTATTTAATGTTTTGATTTCACATTTTATTTCGTATAAATGTCTGTCGCCAAAACTTCCGCCATCGATTGCTGATGATTTACTGAATTCAGATTGTCTAAATTCGTAATGGATTTCTACTTTCCCAGATAAAAATTGATAATTTAAATGATAATTAAAGAGAGGAAAATAACCGTGACCGTTATACCATTTCGATTCAGCTTCTTGAAATTCTGCGGTCGGACTATCTGTTAAATTCTCAAAAAATCTTTTCATTTTCTACATTAAATTTTGGACTCTATTCGTCGCTCTAAACTGACGGCTAACTTATTTATATGCCTGATAAAGTCATACATACGTAATTTAAGTATGCGTTATGTAGACCAGAATTTATTACTTATTCCCTCGCTACTATATTCCAAATTCACTTACAATTAGAAATTAATTTCACCTGAAATTGTCCTCCCGCGCAAAGGACAGCAACGTCCCGAGGAAAACGGGTGGAACACATCCTTTGCTGCCAGCTCAGAATTTCTAAATTGAAAATTAAAAGTTCTAGCAGCAAAGATATAGTGGATGGCCTGACCTTCGCGTCCACAATTAATGAATGTTATCTGCGATTTTCTCGTGGAGGTTGCGCCGAAAAAACACTAAAAGTGAATTTCGAAATTAAATTTATTTTAATAGCAGATTCTTACATAAATGTTAACTGTTGGTCCGTTGATAACTCGATAGCTTCTTGATCTTTCATAAATAAACGGGCGGTATAATCGCCTCGCAATGTGATTGTATCGCCTTTTACTTCGAGCCAACTACCTTCGCGTAGTCCTAAAACTGGAATTTTATTAAATTTATGATACTCCTTGATACGAGTTTCGCGGGTTTCGCCCATGTGTGTGGAATTCTCAACTGGATCAAGATAATGAGGGTTTAAATTGAACGGAAATAAATCCAATGTTTTGAAAGACGGTGGGTAAATAATAGGCATATCATTGGTGGTCTGCATGCTCACACCCGCAATATTACTGCCGGCACTTGTACCTAAATATGGCGTGCCGCTTTTGAGAACATCCGAGAGTTTTTGCATCAAATCGTGCTTGTATAGAGTATGGACTAGCAAAAAGGTGTTTCCGCCGCCTGTGAAGATGGCTTCGGCATTTTCGACCGCAATGATTGGGTCAAAATACTGATGAATGCCCTTGACTTTTTTATTTATTTTAGCGAAAGCTTCTGCAACTTTTGAAGTATATTCATCGTACGTGATTCCGCCGGGGCGCGCATACGGAATAAATAATATGGTTTCGCAACCTTTAAAATGCTTTTCCAATTCGGGTAGGAGATATGCTAAATAGCTGCTATCGTGTACAGTAGAAGTGCTTGCAATAATTAAATTTTTCATCGGTTTTCGGTAATTTTGTAGATAATTTGGTCTATTTCAAAGTTAGTGTATATTTTGAAAGATTTATTTGAAACGGCTTATTAACACGAAATTAATAGTGTGTTAGGGATTTATTATAGGCCGTAGCTAATACTTTTACGAGCGTAACTTTTTAATTTTCAATAGGTGCTGAGAAATTACTTCCTACTTATTCTAATTATTTTCTGTCAATCTGCATTCTCACAAGATACTTCTGTAAGAGGGCGAATTATTGCCGATTCTCTTGCAGTAGAAGGTGTAGAAGTGATAAACCTTGTGACTAAAGAAAGCACAACTTCTGATAAAAAGGGATTATTTAGCATTAATGCACAGGAAGATCACTTGCTGGTTTTTTACGATAAGCGCCTTGACTATATGAGACATTCTTTATCAAAGAAAGACTTGTCTGTTCTGTTTACGGTTGTGATGACCTACAAAATTGAGGAATTAGAAGAGGTAATCGTAAATAACTATTCGCATATAAATGCAGTTTCTTTGGGAATTGTTAAGCCGGGTTTTGTGATGCCTACAAAACGTGAACGACTTATAAGATCTTCGGGAGGAGGCATTTTTACTGTAATCAATGAAATTAGCGGACAAGGTCGAGAATTAAGGACAGCGTTAGCATATGCTCGGAAAGATGAAAATCTGGATAAACTTCAGCGTTTGAATCTGCGATCATACTACACGAAAAATTTTGATGTTGCGGCTGATTATCACGAGGACTTTGAACGCTTTCTTGTGGAAGATGCTACTTTTCTATCAGCCTTACAATCGAAACATAAACACAGAGTTTTGTTTCAGATGGCTAGACTTGCGGTGGACTATAATGAAATTATGAAGAACGAAATCAAATGATTATTTTTGCCCCATGAAAAAGGTCTTATTCGGCGCAAGCCTACTATTTATTTTCCTAAGTGTTTCGGCTTATAAGGCTCATAAATTCTATGTGAGTATTTATCAGCTTGATTACAAACCTGCGAAAAAAGAACTTCAGATTACGAGTCGAATCTTTCTGGATGATCTTGTCGATGCTATTGAAGGTTCGTCCAAAAAGAAAGTGAATCTTGGGGAGAAAAATCAATCTACCGAAGACCTTGCGCTTTTTGAAAAGTATCAGAAGGATCATCTATATATTAAGGTTAATAATAAAGCTGTCGCATACAAGTACCTGAGCAGTGAGCTGGAGAACAACGTTTTCATCAGTTATTTTAAGGTTGAAAATCTTGGTGCGGTAAAATCTATTGAAGTCAAAAACACTGCTTTGTTTGAGATACTTCCTACACAACAAAATATTATTCAGATCATTATTGACAAGGAGAAGTCTAGTTTGCTTTTAACTAGAGAAAATGCCTCAGGAAAACGCAGCTTCTAATTATTAATAGTATTTTTATGCTTCAAAATTTTTTATAGAATTATGACTAAAATCTTCACACTCCTTCTTCTTACGGGATTTGCGATGTCGCATGCTCAAAATGACAATCCAAGTCGTGTTAATACTAATAAGTTCAGGCAAATGTATGATGTGATGGCGACACCAAATATGTATCGCACCGCATCTGGAGCGCCGGGTCCGGAATATTATCAACAGCAAGCAGATTACAAAATTGATGTAACACTCGATGATGATAACGCCCGTATTTACGGGACTGAAACTATTACCTATCATAATAATGCCAAGGAATCGTTGGATTATTTATGGATTCAATTAGATCAAAATATCAACGCCAAAGATTCGCAATCTCCGTTAGCTAGAAATGACAAGATGAGTTCGTCGATTAGCGCTTCGGCATTTTCGAGAACCTACTTGGAAGATAGTTTTGATGGTGGTTTTAAAATCGACTATGTAAAAGACGCTCAAGGTAAAATCCTACCGTATACTGTGAATCACACAATGATGCGAATTGATCTTGATACTCCTTTAAAGCATGGAGAGAAATATTCATTCTCTATTAAATACTGGTACAACATCAATAATTATATGGAAGTTGGCGGTCGTTCTGGTTACGAACATTTTAAAGAAGATGGAAATAATCTATACGTAATTGCTCAATTCCACCCGCGTATGGCGGTTTATAACGACGTTGAAGGTTGGCAGAATATGCAGTTTTGGGGTGGCGGAGAATTTGCACTTCCGTTTGGGAATTACGATGTTTCGATTACCGTTCCTGCAGATCACTTTCTTGATGCAACAGGAAGTTTGCTTAATCGTGAAGAAGTTTACACAAAAGAACAGTTAAAAAGATACAAGCTTGCAGAAAAATCGTTTGATAATCCGGTTGTGATTATTACGCAAGCCGAAGCCACTGAAATCGAAAAGGGGAGAAGCAAGAAGACGAAGACTTGGAAATTTAGAGCAGAGAACGTTCGTGATTTCGGAATTTCTACTTCTCGTAAATTCATCAGCGATGCAATGGCAGTGAAGATTAATAACAAAGTTGTGATGGCTGTTTCGCTATATCCAAAAGAAGGAAATCCACTGTGGGAAAAGTACTCCACTAGAGCGGTTGCTCATACTTTAAAATCTTATTCGTCTTTTACATTCGACTATCCTTATCCAAAAGCAATTTCGGTAAATGCGCAAGATCAAGGAATGGAATATCCGATGATTTGTTGGAATTTTGGTCGTCCTGAAAAAGATGGAACTTATTCTGACAACGTAAAATACGGAATGCTAGGCGTGATTATCCACGAGGTGGGACACAA
Organism: Flavobacteriales bacterium; assembly: GCA_038243675.1. GTDB lineage: Bacteria > Bacteroidota > Bacteroidia > Flavobacteriales > Flavobacteriaceae > Flavobacterium. Next base: position 28,393 of record JBBSQV010000010.1, on the reverse strand, counting down.
TTTTTTCCCGATGATTGTCAATTCAGATGAAAGACAATGGACTTGGATGGACGAAGGTTTGAACACTTTTCTCGAATATCTTACGGAGCAGAGTTTTGATTCTAATTTCCCTTCGCGACGAGGGCCTGCAAAGAACATAGTTCCTTATATGAGCGGAGATCCGTCAGGTTTAGAACCAATAATGTCCAATTCAGAAAACATCAAGCAGTTTGGAAATAACGCGTATGGGAAACCGGCAACCGCATTAAATATCTTGCGAAATACTGTCATGGGGCACGAACTATTTGATCACGCTTTTCGTACATACTCAAAAAGGTGGATGTTTAAACATCCTACGCCGGAGGATTTTTTCAGAACGATGGAAGATGCTTCATCCGTAGATCTAGATTGGTTTTGGAGAGGATGGTTTTATACCACAGATTATACTGACATCGGAATCAAGAATGTTACCAAATTTCAGATAACTGACAAAGCTCCAAAAGGAGTAGAAGTAGTTGAGATAACGCGTAGAAACAGAAAAACTGCAGAAGGTCCGTTGGTTTATATGGTTAATGACGAAAAAGCAGATGGAAAAAATAAAGGTTTGGATCTTAAAAATGTAAAAACTTTGGACGAATATATTTCGACAAATTTTACTGCAGCGGAGAGAAAGAATCTTAAAAATCCAAAGTTTTTCTATGAAGTAACTTTCAACAAACCAGGAGGGTTGGTAATGCCAATTATCGTCGAATTGACTTATGTAGATGGCACGTCAGAAATACAGACTTTTCCAGCTCAAATCTGGCGACTGAATGATAATGAAGTAAGCAGAACTTTTGCGACAGCAAAGGAAATTAAAAAAATTCTGATTGACCCGAAGCTTGAAACTGCCGATACTGATGTCACAAATAATGTGTGGCCTCGCGAGGATGTGAAGTCCAAATTTGACTAAAATTATTATGATTTAATATCGGGTCGTAAAAGTTGCAAGGTTGTAACTTTGCCCAAAATACATGTCTTATGTTTGGAATAGGAGGAGGAGAATTTATATTTGTAATACTAGTAATTCTAATGCTTTTTGGATCTGATAAGATTCCTGAGTTTGCTCGGGCTTTCGCCAAAGGTATGGCCCAGTTAAAGAATGCAACCAACGAAATAAAGGATAATATTCATGGTAGCGGATTAAATATGGATGAGTTAACTGGCGGAATTTCCACAGAAATAAACAAGGCTAAGGAAGGTTTTACTAAGATGGTGCAAGAAACTGCAATCGAAGAAAAAGTAACTTCAGAAATTGATCAATTGAGAAATTCTTTTCGAAAAGAAAGTACGGATCTTAACGATTCTATTGCTGACAGCAAGCTTAATGAAACTATAATTGAGGATCCGACACAAGAAGGACCGATAAAAAGAAATTAATAATGCTTGAAGAATTATTAAGACTAGATTCAAATCTTCTAGTATATCTTAACGGACTCGGAAGTTCTTGGCGCGATCCTATCTGGTTGGCGATTACAAGACAGCAAAATTGGACGCCACTTTTCCTATTTCTACTTTATTTACTCTACAAACGACTTGGTTTGCAACAAACTTTATTAGCTATTGGAGTGATTGCACTTTTGGTTTTGTTTACAGATCAAACTACAAATTTGGTCAAAGGTCATTATGCACGGTTGAGACCTACAAACAATATTCTGATAAATCTAACAATGAGGCAGGTGCAAATGCGTCATAGCTTTAGTTTCTTTTCGGGACACGCCGCAAATTCTATGGCAGTTACCTTGTTTGTCTATTTAATATGCAGAAAGCACATTAAGTATATTGGCTTCTTTTTTTTATGGCCATTAATATTCGCCTATAGCCGAATTTATCTTGGACTTCACTATCCAAGCGATATTCTGACAGGATACTTATTCGGAACAATAATGGGAATTCTTGCTTACTATCTATTCCAATTTATTGAGAAAAAGTATCTAATTCCGAGGTTAGAGAGAAAGAACGCTGTTGTGAATAGGGAGTAAAATTTTTTGATATTAAGTATAAAAAGCAGCAGGCTTTCGCCGAAAGAACGTTTACAACGTGAGTTTTTATTAGTTGAAGTCATTCTCTACTATCACATATACATATTTCTAAATTTGCCTTTTTCGACGAATTTTCAATGATAAAAATAAGCTGTAAATTTTTTGACGCTTGTATTTATAAGGCTTTCGCCGAAAAAAGGAAAGCCTTTTAGGACATTCCTACGACTGGACGGCTTGGTCAATGGCTAATACTCATTTGGAAATTGTGGGATTTTATAAGGCTTTCGCCGAATAAGAAAAGTTATTTCAATATCGAAAAGATTTAAGTTGTTCAAAGACTTAAATTTACAAACCTAAAGCACTCTCGAAACAGTCAAACCATCACGAATAGGAAGCAATACAGTTTCCACTCTTGAATCTTCCTGAAGCAATTTATTATACTTTAACAAAATCGCAGTGCTAATATCTTTGGGGTTCAATTCCTCCAAAACTTTTCCGCTCCAAAGCACATTATCAGACAAAATTATCCCGCCTTTGTTCATCTTTGGGACAATCATTTCGTAATAGTTGAGGTAATTCTCTTTATCAGCATCAATAAAAACCAAATCAAATTTTAAATCCAAACTTGGAATAATATCTGTCGCCTCACCCAAATGTTGTACAATTTGTTTTCCCCAAGGAGATCTGTCAAAATATTTGCGCTGCAAATCAACCAACTCTTCCTTAATATCTATTGTATGTAGATAACCTGAATCCTGCATTCCTTCCGCAAGGCACAGAGCGGAATAGCCTGTGTAGGTGCCGATTTCCAAGATATTGGTGGGTCTAATTAACTTAGAAAGCATACTCAACACACGGCCTTGAAAATGACCACTTAACATTCTTGGCAACAATACTTTTTGGTAGGTTTCGCGATTAAGATCTGCCAGTAGTTGAGGCTCATTTTGCGAATGTTTCTCAACGTAATTTTCAAGTTCAGATGAAATAAAGTGCATTAATAAAGTTTTGGACAAAGTTATAAATTCCTAAATGACCTATTCAAGAAATAACCATTAAATTTGCAAACATGGAAATCACTAAGAAAGACATACGAGCACTAAGCAAAGAGGAATTAAGGGAATTTTTCAGCATTAACGACAAAGCATTTCGAGGCAATCAAGTCTATGAATGGCTGTGGAGTAAAGGCGCTCACAGCTTTGAAGATATGACAAATCTTTCTAAAGCAACCCGTGCAATGCTCGAAGAGAACTTTGTAATCAATCATATCAAAGTCGATCAGATGCAGCGCTCTAGTGACGGTACGGTCAAAAATGCCGTACGTCTTCATGATGGTTTAGTGGTCGAATCAGTTCTGATTCCTACAAATACTCGTACAACAGCTTGCGTTTCTAGTCAAGTAGGTTGCAGTTTGGATTGCAATTTCTGTGCAACAGCACAATTAAAGAGAATGCGAAATCTGAATCCTGACGAAATTTATGATCAAGTTTTGGCAATTGACAACGAAAGCAGATTATACCACAACCGTCCTCTTTCTAATATTGTTTTTATGGGAATGGGTGAGCCATTGATGAATTATAATAATGTTCTTAAGGCTATTGATATGATTATTTCGCCAGAAGGGCTTAATATGTCACCAAAACGAATCACGGTATCTACTTCTGGTCTTCCAAAAATGATCAAGAAATTGGCAGATGATGATGTGAAATTCCAATTAGCTGTTTCGCTTCACTCCGCAATCGATTCTATTAGAGCGAGTATAATGCCGTTTAGTAAAAATTTTCCTTTGGTTGATTTAAAAGAATCACTTCAATATTGGTATGCAAAAACCAAAAGCAAAGTTACGTATGAATATGTTGTTTGGAAAGATATCAATGACAATAAGGAATCAATAGATGCATTGGTTAAATTTTGCAAATATGTTCCTTGCAAAGTCAATCTTATAGAATACAATCCCATCGAAGTAGAAGGTCAATTTCAGCAAGCTTCAGACGAGGCTATTGATGCTTATATTGCAGCTTTGGCAGCAAATAATATAGTTGCAAAAGTACGTCGTAGCCGTGGTAAAGATATTGACGCAGCCTGCGGACAACTCGCAAACAAGTCTTAACTTCGCCAATTATAAAATAAAACTTTTTATTTTTCTCAAAACCATCACCACTGCCGTAGAATGAAAATTACCGAGCAAATAAAAGCACCTATTGTTGCAGAAATGGCAGTCTTCGAGACGAAGTTTTACCAGTCGATGAAGTCGCAGGTAGCACTTCTTAACAGAATTACCCATTATGTTGTCAATAGGAAAGGAAAACAGATGCGACCGATGTTTGTTTTCTTAACTGCAAAAATGCTTGATGGAGCAGTTAACGATCGTACTTATAGAGGCGCTGCAGTGATTGAGCTTATACATACAGCCACGCTTGTACACGATGATGTTGTAGACGATAGCAATCAGCGAAGAGGTTTCTTCTCGATTAATGCACTTTGGAAAAATAAAATCGCCGTTCTTGTTGGCGATTATTTACTTTCAAAAGGATTATTGCTCTCAATCGACAACGGCGATTTTGATCTTCTTAAAATTATCTCTGTTGCTGTTCGTGAAATGAGTGAGGGAGAATTACTTCAAATAGAAAAAGCACGCCGCCTTGACATTACAGAGGATGTTTACTACGATATCATTAGAAAGAAAACTGCGACTCTTATAGCAGCTTGCTGTGCGCTGGGAGCAAGATCAGTTTTAGAAAATGATGATGAACAAGTAGAAAATATGCGAATGTTTGGAGAGCTGATCGGAATGGCTTTTCAAATTAAAGATGACTTATTTGATTACACTGACGAGGCAATTGGAAAACCAACTGGAATTGATATTAAAGAGCAGAAAATGACTCTTCCACTAATCTATGCTCTCAATCACTCCGATAAATCTCAGAAACGATGGCTTATCAATTCTGTCAAAAACCACAATAAAGATAAAAAACGCGTTAAAGAAGTTATTGCATTTGTCAAACAGCAAAATGGTTTGCAATATGCCGAAGAAAAAATGGTCGAGTTTCAGCAGCAAGCACTTCGTCTTTTAGATATTTACCCACGATCAGAATTTAAGGACGCACTTGTCCTGATGGTAAACTACGTAATTGAAAGGAAAAAATAATTTTCTTAGTTTCTTTAAAATCAGCCGATTATAATCTAATTATCATTATTTTTAAAAATAATTACAATCTCGCACAACCATTTCAAGACTATTCTCGTCTATACTAATAGAACCACTTGTATATAAATTTTGAAAGTCATTAAACTACATCAGCAATTATCTGTTCTTATTGATTTGGCTTTGGCCAATGATCGAAAGGCGCAACAGGAAATCTACACACGATTTGCGCCAAAGATGTTAAGCGTTTGCCGAATGTATATTAAGGACTTACAGCACGCCGAAGATGTAATGCTCACTGGATTTATGAAAGTTTTCTTGAACATCAAGAATTTTGAAGATAAAGGAAGTTTCGAAGGCTGGATTCGACGGATAATGGTAAATGAATGTTTGGACAAAATCCGAACCAACAAGAAGATTCATTTTATTGATGATGAGTCAGAAATTCAAGACGGTCTGGGAGAAATAGATTGCAACCTTGGAATCGAAGAAATTCAAGCAGCGATTGACAATTTGCCGGAAGGCTACAAAATGATATTCAATCTGTATGCTATCGAAGGTTACAAACACAAAGAGATTGCCGAAATGTTAGGGATCAATGAAGGGACTTCAAAATCTCAATTATCAAATGCTAGGAAGATGCTGCAAATTCAGATTAACAAATTAAATGAGTATCAAAATGGAACCGAATAAATACGATAAAGATTTTCGAGCTAAACTTAATAATAGGGAAATTACTCCTTCTGCAGATTCGTGGAATAAGCTTGATGCGATGCTGAACGATATGCCAGAGAAAAAGAAGAAACCTATGATTTGGCTTTACATCGCAGCGTCAGTTATTGGATTCTTGTTTGTCGGCAATCTATTTATGATGCAAGGAGGAGAATCGAGTACTGATACACAAATAGTAAATAAGGATAATCCTGCAGTCATTGCGCCTTTAGATATCCCTCAAGAAAGTATTAGTAACAATACAGAAATGGTGGAAACACAAAACCAACAAGAAATTATTCGGGAAAATAATAGTGTCAAACAAGAAATTGCCGAAGTGCAACCCCAAAATGAAATTTTGAAAGGTAAAGAGTCTCGAAATTCAATTGCCAAGGTTGTTACTCCAATAGATCAAAAGTTAACCAAGGTGAAAGAAGCAGTTGTGGTAGTACATAATCCAGCAGTTCCACAAAAGACAATTAAAATTATTGTCAACGATGACAATTTAGAAAAGCTGTTGGCAGAAGCAAGTTCGACGCAAAAAACAAGCCCAAATATCAAGATTAATGCAAAAAATCTGCTATCTCAAGTAGATACTGAAATAGATCATACTTTTAGAGAGAAAATGATAAGATCAGTAACAAAAAATTATCAGGAAATTAAAGTTGCCGTTTCAAATCGAAATCTAGAATCGTACTAGAAATACACCATTCAAATTTATTTATAAAACTAAATCACAATCAAATGAAAAATTTTACACTTTCATTAGCGGCACTGCTTTGCCTTTTTCTAACTCAAGCAAATGCCCAAGAAACCTTTGAAGCTAGAGCGCACGCAATAGCAGAAAAAATCGAAAAAGTTGTTGCAGAAGAGAAGAAGGCACTGAAAATTGAAGTTGAAACTATCAACCAACTCTATGCAAATTCAACCATTACAAAAGAGCAATCTGAAAATCAGAAAATTGTCGCTGCAGAAAAAAGAGCCAAGAATATCGAAGATCGTACAGCCCTGGCTCAGGAAGAATTGCGAGATCTAGTGCAGCAAAAAGTTGATGGAAAAGTTGAGAAAGATTACACAGCAAAATTTTCAAAGCACGTAGTAGCCAAAATATCAATTGGAGGAGATAGAGAAAAGGATACTTTGACTAAAGAATTTATACAAAATCGCACTGTCAGCCAATTTGTCTTTGCTGCGGGACTCAATAATTTAGTGACAAATAATGCCGTTGCACATTCAGATTATAGATATATCGGTTCGCACTTTTACGAATTAGGTTTTACTTGGAACACCAGAATTTTAAAAGACCATAACCTGCTGCACGCAAAATATGGGTTGTCTTTAATGTACAATAACTTGCGACCTACAGAAAATCGAGTTTTTGTTGAGAACGGAAATCAGACAATTCTCGAGACAAGTGCAATTGACTTAAAAGATTCTCGTTTTCGTAATGTTTCTCTAGTTGTGCCGATTCATTTAGAGTTAGATTTTTCGAAAAGTCAGAGAATTTTGAATTCTGATGGATTCAAGACCCATCAGGGATTTCGCGTAGGTCTTGGCGGATACGGGGGTGTTAATGTAAAATCAAAACAGATTTTACAGTATAGTCTTGACGGAAATGAAAATAGAAATCGCGAGCGTGGAAACTTCAATGTCAACGATTTTGTTTACGGTGTCAGCGCCTATGTGGGCTATCAAGCAGTAAGTTTATATGTGAAATACGATTTAAATCCGCTGTTTAAAAATAATACAGTCGATCAGAATAATGTTTCGCTAGGGGTTCGAATCGATCTCAATTAATATTTTTTTAGTTAGTTTAAGTTGAAAACGCTTCTGGAGAGAGGCGTTTTTTTATTTGGAGCTAATCCCGCTGTCCACTGTATCTTTTCCTTTTTTCTAAAAAAAAATGAAAAAGGATGCCGCTCCCATCGGGGCTAAAAACGACCCCGCCATTTATTGACAACTAGTATTTAATCAAGACGATTATTTGTAACTTTGACCTCCTCAATAAAAACAAACTAAATTGATTTCTAAATCCACAATAGATGCCGTTTTTGACGCTATAAGAGTCGAAGAAGTAATACAAGATTTTGTTCAACTAAAGCGTGCGGGTAGTAATTACAAAGGCTTGAGTCCGTTTTCTGACGAGCGCTCGCCATCTTTTATGGTATCGCCAGTTAAGCAAATTTGGAAGGATTTTAGTTCTGGAAAAGGAGGAAATGCAATTGCTTTTATTATGGAGCACGAACATTTTACGTATCCCGAAGCAATCCGATACTTAGCTAGAAAATACAATATCGAAATAGAGGAAACTGTAGCTTCCGAAGAAGAAAAAGCACTGATAGATGCACGTGAAAGTATGTATCTAGTTCTTGATTATGCCAAAAAATATTTCCACGACAAAATGCTCAACAGCGACGAAGGTCAAGCAATTGGACTTTCATACTTCAAAGAGCGTGGTTTTACATTGGAAACCATTAAAAAATTCTCACTTGGTTTTTCGCCAGAGCAGTGGGATTCTTTCTCAAAAGAGGCACTCGGTCAAGGTTATAAATTAGAATTTCTTGAATCTGCAGGAATGACAATTAATAAAGAGGATAGGCTTACAGATCGCTTTCGTGGTCGTGTAATGTTTCCTATTCTTAGTATGTCAGGTCGTGTATTAGGTTTTGGAGGACGTATTTTGGGCAACGATAAGAAAGCTGCAAAATATCTGAATTCGCCGGAAAGCGATGTTTATCATAAAAGTAAAGTGCTCTATGGACTGTTTCAAGCAAAGCAATCAATTGCCAAATTAGATACTTGTTATTTAGTCGAAGGATATACAGATGTTATTCAGATGCATCAGGCAGGAATTGAAAACGTGGTTTCTTCTTCGGGTACTGCGCTTAGTCCAGATCAAATTCGATTGATCAATAGATTGACCAAAAATATCACGGTTCTTTTTGACGGAGATGCCGCAGGCTTAAGGGCGTCACTTCGAGGTATTGATCTTATTCTGGAGGAAGGAATGAACGTAAAAGTTTGTGGTTTTCCTGACGGTGAAGATCCAGACAGTTTTGCGAGAAAACATTCTACCGAACAACTGGAAGAATATTTTAGCAAAAACTCCAAAGACTTTATTCAGTTTAAAGCTTCTTTATTAGTGGACGATGCAAAGAATGATCCCGTAAAGAAGGCTGGACTTATTCGAGATATGGTGATGAGTATCTCAAAAATACCAGATCGTATTCAACGTGAAATTTATATTCAGGAATGTTCCCGTATAATGGATATTTCAGAGCAAGTGCTTACAAGTACTTTGGCCCAACTTGTTAACAAAGATAAATTAGATGAAATAAAGGGAGATAAGAAACCTCAAAGAGCTTTTGAAATTGTCAAAAATGATGCGGTAGAAAATACTGATAAAGTAGATATTAAATACGAATTAGAACGTAGAATTCTAGAAATTCTACTTTTATATGGACACAAAGAAGAGGATTTTGAAGAAAGTGTTCTTCAATCTGACGAACAAGGAAATATTGTAACCGTTACAAATATTGTCAAGAGTAAAGTATATCAGAAGATCTTCTTGAGTTTACAAGAAGATGAGGTAGAGCTTGCGAATCCTTTATTTAGAGAAATCTACAATGATCTGATTGAATATTTTAACCATCATCAAGATTTTGTTATGGAGCAATATCTAGCACGTCTTCCTACTGAATTTAGTTTGGAGGTAACTAATATATTAATGGAGGAGGAGCGCGAACATCTTCACAAATGGGAGGGGCAGCAGATTGCTGTCAAGGAGAAAGTGGAGTCGGTTTCGCAATATGTTTCCGAAACCATTTTAACATTAAGATGGTTTTTAGTCCACGGAATTATTGATGACCTGAAAGGAACTTTGTCAAGTGATCCCGCTGCTGACAATGCAGAAATCTTGGCAATGGCAATGGATTACTACCGCTTGATCAATGCATTCTCAACAAAATTGGGAAGAGTTATGTCTGGATACCGTTAGACGATGTTTAGGGTTTTAGCTTTATTTACAAGATCGACCAAGTTGGTAACATTCAATTTCGTAAGCAGTCTTAATTTATAAGTACTAATCGTTTTCTCGTTTAGATCCAAAATTTTCGAAATCTCGTTATTTTTCTTTCCATCACTTAGGTAACGTAATACTTCAATTTCACGATTTGAAAGTTTTCTATACAGACGATCGCTTTTATTTTGTTTTGCAATAAGAGCCAAGTTTTTCTTTACTGTATCACTCATTACTATAATACCGTTACTCACTTTCACAATTGTTTGTCCTAAGTACTCCAACTTTGCAGTTTTATGTACGTAAGCAGAACATCCTGATTTGACAGCATTTGGGGCATAAATTTGTTCTGGTAAACTACTAAAAATAATAATTTTAGTATTTGGGTATTCTCTTGTAATTGCACGAAGTTCATAGATACTAGCAAATCCGTCTAATTCTAGATCCATAACGAGAACATCTATTTCTTTATTTTTTAATGCTTCGGAGATCATCCCAAAGTTACCCACATTAGAGACGATATTAATGTCGCTGTGGTCTTTGAAATATGATTTTACACCAAAGTGAACTACTGGGTAGTTGTCGGCTAAGCATACTTTAATCATAACTTTTATTTTAGTGGTGTTGGTATTCTTTTTCTATAGCTCTTTTATTTCTGTAGCAGAATAGAATTCTGCTGGTATATTACATACCGGAATTGGTTTTATTTTATGTTGATTAGCCGTATTTAATTTTCTGTAAATCTTAAGCACTTCTTGCTGTCTCTCAGAAAAATTTTGCTCATCTGTTTTTTGTTCTACTAATTGCATAGCCCATTCTAATTCATCATAAGTTGCTCCAAGCTGTTGCTCGTCTGTGCGTGAATCTCCAAATAAACCATCTGTCGGCAAGGCGTTTTGAAGAGAGTCTGGAATTTTTAAATAAGATGCCAAAGCAAATACTTCGGATTTCAATAAATCTGCAATTGGGCTAATATCTACACCGCCGTCGCCATACTTTGTAAAAAATCCTACACCAAAATCTTCAATTTTATTTCCTGTTCCTGCCACTAACAATCCGCCAATTCCAGCGTGATAATATAATGCTGTCATTCTTAGTCGTGCTCTTGTATTCGCAAGAGTTAAAACTTTGGCTGCACCATCTTCTGTATTAAATAGTTTCGAAAAGTTGTCAAACACGTCGGTCAAGTCTATTTCTACTTCATCAACATTCGAAAAATTCCTTTTTAGAAAATGTATCTGCTCTTTCGCTCTTGAAAGCTCAATTCTAGATTGGTGAATCGGCATTTGAACACATAATGTTTTTAATCCAGTCTGCGCACAAAGTGTAGAAACAACCGCTGAATCTATTCCGCCAGAAATGCCAATAACAAAACCTTTTACATTAGCACTAACTGCATAATTTTTTAGCCACTGAGTTATATGATCTGAAACTTTAACTGCATCAATAGTTGAATTATTGGCCATTTATTATACTTATATATTGAATTCGGAAATGTATCTTTGCAAACCAGTCTGCCGGACGTAAAAATGTAGTTATTACCTACTAAACCTTTGCAAATCCTGCATTTTTTGACATTTTAATAAAGCTAAAGTAGACCTAATAATGAAGAATTATCTTATATTATTTTTATTTATTATTGCATTTACTTCATGTAAGGAGCAGAATGCAACCCAAACTGCAATTGATGAAATTCCTGTAAATATTGAAGTTCAGCGTTTTGACAAAGCTTTTTTTGAGACAAAACCAGAAGATCTTCAGATTCTAAAAAATAAATATCCTTTCTTTTTTTCAGGTAGCGACGATAGTGAATGGAAAGAACGAATGACCGATCCGCAATGGCGTGAACTTTATGATGAGGTTCAGAAAAAGTTTAAAAATTTTGATAAGGAAAGGGCTTCAATCGAAGAATTGTTAAAACACATAAAACATTATTTCCCTAATTCTAATGCAAACCCAAAGGTCATTACTATAATAGGAGACATGGACAATGAAATGAAAACGGTGTACACTGACAGTTTGCTGATAGTTTCTCTAGAGCTTTATTTAGGTAAAGATCATAAGTTTTATGATTACCCAACGTACATCAAAAAAAATTTCGAATCAGCACAAATTGCTTCAGATTTAGCGCAGGATTTCGCAGAGAGAAAAGTTCCTCCATCTCGCGAAAAAACGCTGCTTGCTCAAATGATTTACCATGGGAAAATTTTATATCTAAAAGATTTACTAATTCCTTTAGCTTCAGATGCAGAAAAAATTGGATATTCTCCCGAAGAGATAGTGTGGGCACAAGAGAATGAAAATTATATGTGGCGCTACTTTATCGAAAATAAATTGTTGTTTGACACATCAACAAAACTGTCAAATAGATTTATAAATCCTGCGCCATTTTCTAAATTTTATTTGGAAATTGATAATGAATCGCCGGGAAGTATTGGCCGATGGGTAGGATGGCAAATTGTACGCTCGTACGCAAAAAACAGCGAAGTTTCATTGGAAGCTTTATTGCAAACAGATTCAAAAGAATTATTTGATAACTCAAAATATAAACCTAAAAAAGAATGACAGCAAAACATACATCAGAGATTAGATTTGAAGTTGAACTTGATGAAAATCGTGTTCCAGAAAAACTTATATGGAGTGCAAAAGATGGCGGCATAGAAATGCAAGAAACAAAAGCTGTCCTGCTTTCTGTTTGGGATAGTAAGGCAAAAGAAATGCTTCGTATTGATCTATGGACAAAAGAAATGCCAGTTGATGAAATGAAAATATTTTTTCACCAGACGTTAGTAGCGATGTCAGATACATTCTTACGTGCTACAGGCGACGAGAAGATGACTGAAACTATGAAAGACTTCTGTGCTTATTTTGCAGAAAATTTAGATCTTGTAAAGAAGTAAATTCAGTAGCAGTAAAAAAAAGTCGGTTCAGATAATTATCTGAACCGACTTTTTTTATAAAATATTGTTATGAATTAAAACTCATTGTCTTGTTTGAAAACATCTTGATTTACTTCGTCTATAAATTCTAGTAAAGTATCTTTTCCTGTCCCTTCTGTAGCAGAAGTTACAAAGTACATCGGCATTTCTTCCCAGTTATTTGCAATCATTTTTTTCTTGTAAGCTGCAACGTGCGAATCAATTTTTACCTTACTAATTTTGTCAGCTTTGGTGAAAATAATACAGAAAGGAATTTCGCTTTCTCCCAAGTATGACATGAATTCTACATCTATATCCTGAGCTTCGTGTCTGATGTCAATTAGAACAAATGCAGAAACTAACTGTTCTCTCTTTTCAAAATAATCTGTAATGAATTGCTGAAAAACAGATTTAGTACGTTTTGACACTTTTGCGTAACCATACCCAGGCAAATCGACCAAAAACCAATTGTTGTTAATTTTAAAGTGATTGATAAGTTGTGTTTTTCCTGGTCTACCGGAAGTTTTCGCCAACTTTTTATGGTTGGTTAACATATTAATCAATGAAGATTTACCCACATTAGATCGTCCGATAAAGGCATATTCTGGCAAAAATTCCTTTGGACACTTGTCTACTTCTGAGTTGCTAATTATAAATTCGGCTGTATTGATCTTCATTATCTTGTTTTCTAATTATGCGAGTTTACAGATTAGATTTCTGTAACCATTCATACATTATAGTATTAAATTCGTCGGGATGCTCCATCATCGCAGCATGACCGCAATTGTCAATCCAGTATAAACTTGAATTTGGTAGTTTGTTGTGAAATTCATTTGCCACTTCCGGCGGAGTCACTTTGTCATTCTTTCCCCAAATGATACAAGTTGGTACATGCATCTTTGGCAAATCTTTTGCCATATTGTGTCTAATAGCACTTTTGGCAATAGTAAGCGTTTTGATAAGTTTGATTCGATCATTCGCCATTTCATAAACCTCATCTATGATTTCTTTGGTGGCGATTTTAGGATCAAAAAACACATCTTCAGCTTTTCTTCGGATATATTCATAGTCACCTCTTCGAGGATAGCTGTCTCCCATAGCACTTTCGTATAAACCAGAACTTCCAGTTATTATAAGACCAGCCATTTTTTCTGGATACATTTTAGCGTGATACAATCCGATATGACCTCCTAATGAATTACCTAATAAGATTACTCGATCTAGTTTTTTATAAGTGATGAAGTCCTTTACATATTTGGCGAAAGCCTTTACATTGGTCTTCAAAATATTTTGAGTGTAGATTGGCAACTCAGGAATAATGACTTTGTATCCTTTATCTGGAAAAAATGAAGCGACTCCTTCAAAATTGCTCAGTCCACCCATCAGGCCGTGCAGCACAATTATGGGAGTTCCCTCTCCAATTTCTAAGTATTTATATTTTCCTTCTTTGTTCACGGTATCTTCCATAGGTATGCCAAGCTTTTCTTAGTGGCAAATATATGATTTTCTCATTTATTACAATAGAAAATTTTGGCTATCTCAAAGTCTTTATTAATTCACGTTTTATTAAAGGTTTAATATTTAAACGCCTCAAAATCAGATTATAAAAATCAGACATAGGAAATGTACCACAAAAAGTATGTGAAGACTCCGGTAAATATCATGGTAAACTTTAATTGTCAGTGCATAAGAGCTTTGTATGTGGTAAAACTTATCAACAATGTGGTATATTGTGGTATATTGTGGTAAAATTTTTTATATTTTTGTCCATACTCAAAAAAACAAGACGATAAGTTGAATACAATCATCGGAACATATGAATGCAAAGTTGATGCAAAGGGAAGGCTAATGATGCCAGCTCCTTTGAAGAAGCAGATTGCTAGTTCGTTACAGGATGGATTTGTTATGAAGCGTTCAGTTTTTCAGCAATGCATCGAATTATACCCGATGAAAGAGTGGGAAGTGATGATGAAGAAAATTAATAAACTAAACAGGTTTGTAAAGCAGAATAATGATTTTATAAGAAAGTTCACGGCGGGAGTTAAGATTGTAGAAATTGATGCACTTGGAAGGTTGCTGATAGCAAAGGATCTAAGCGTTTTTGCAAATATATCAAAAGATGTAGTCTTATCATCAGCGGTAAATATAATTGAAATTTGGGACAAAGATTTATATGAAAAATCAATAGACAGTTCAGATTTGGATTTTGCTGCATTGGCTGAAAGTGTAATGGGAAATTTAAATGAAGACGAAGATGGAATATCATAATCCAGTATTGCTAAAGGAATCTGTTGATGGTTTGAATATCAAGCCAGACGGCATCTATGTTGATGTAACCTTTGGTGGTGGTGGTCATTCACGTGAAATATTGAGCAGACTTGGACCAAAAGGAAAATTATTTGCTTTTGATCAAGATGAAGATGCTCAAGCAAATTCTATCGATGATGAGCGTTTTACACTGATTCCAGAAAATTTTCAATATCTAAAAAGATTTCTAAGATTTTACAATGTAAAAGCTGTAGACGGAATACTTGCAGATCTTGGAGTTTCATCACACCAGTTTGACGTTGCTGAGCGTGGCTTTTCGACTCGGTTTGAAGCTGAATTGGATATGAGAATGAGTAAGAGAAATGATCTTGATGCATTTAAGGTTGTCAATCAATATGAGCAAGAAGAGCTTAAAGATGTTTTTCTTAATTATGGTGAACTTAAGAATGCTCCCGCAATTGCGAGAGTAATTATTGAAGCTAGAGCAGAAGAGCCAATTAGAAACAGCGAGGATTTAAAATTTATCCTTGCACGTTTTTTACCTGCGCATAAAAGCAATAAAATATTAGCTCAGATTTATCAAGCAATACGCATTGAGGTAAATAAGGAAATGGATGTGTTGAAGGAATTTTTACTTCAGTCACTTGAAATATTGGAGCCAGGAGGAAGACTTTCTGTTATTTCTTATCATTCATTAGAAGATAGATTGGTAAAGAGATTTGTCAAAAATGGACTATTTGAAGGAGAACCTGAAAAAGATTTCTTCGGAAACTTCACAGTTCCTTTTAAAAGTATTGAGCGCTTAATAGTGCCATCTCCTGAAGAAATAAAATTGAATAACCGCGCTCGTAGCGCAAAATTAAGAATAGCTGAAAAGTGCTAAATCATGAAGCAAAATATTTACAACATATTAAAAGCACGATTTTTAATCAAAGAGGATTCGCTAAAGAATTGGCGATTTATAGTTTTTTTGATTTTTCTCGCCATTTTAATGATTGGAAATACAAATCATTTTGAGCGAAAGATATTTAAAATAGTAGCACTAACATCTGAGGTGAAAGAATTAAGATCAGAATTTGTAGATAGAAGGTCGGAGTTGATGAAACTTAAAATGGAATCTACGGTATCAGATAGAATGGAGGCAAAAGAAATTTTCCCTTCCTCGGTACCACCACAAAAAATAAAAGTAAAACAAGTAAAGGAAAAGAGTTTAGCAGATAGATTATGGCAATAGAAGATAAACATATCACCTATCGTATTTACCTTGTAGCATTCATGATGTTTCTCGTGGCTATTGCTATTTTGGTAAAACTCACTAATATTGAGTGGACGGAAGGCGATTATTATCGAAAATTAGCCAAAGAACGAACAGTTCGAAACTTTACAATTCCTGCTAACAAAGGAAATATTTATTCTGCAGATGGAAGCTTACTTGCTACCTCTATTCCTAGTTACAAAATCCGTTTTGACGCAGTGGCCGCAAAGACTGCAGCATTCGAGAAAAACATAAAGCCGCTCTCTGATTCTCTGTCTGTTATGCTAGGGAAACCAAGTTCGTACTATCAAAATCTGCTAAGAAGAGCGAGAGCTCATAATAATAGATATCTGCTAGTAGCCCGAGATTTGAGTTACACCCAATACATACGTATCAAAAGTTTTCCTCTGTTTGAACTTGGTCCTTATAAAGGAGGCATTATTACTGAACAGAAGACAGTTCGTGAGCACCCTATTGGTAAAATTGCCGAGCGTACAATTGGTTATGAACGTACAACCGAATCTGGAACTTTGGTTCGTGTTGGAATTGAGGGCGCTTTCGGAAAATATTTAAATGGTAAAGACGGACGCGTTCTTAAGCAAAAAATTGCGCAAGGACAATGGAAACCAATTAGAAATAACAATGAAGTAGAGCCAAATGATGGATATGATGTAGTTTCTACAATTGATGTATACATTCAAGATATTGCACACCACGCATTATTGAAGCAGTTAGAATATTACGAAGCAGATCATGGATGCGTAATCGTAATGGAAACTGAAACAGGTCATGTAAAAGCCATTTCCAACCTAGGTAGAGCAAAAGATGGATCTTATTACGAAACTGTAAATTACGCTGTTGCGGAAACTCAAGAACCAGGTTCCACTTTCAAATTAATGGCATTGACAGCAATGCTTGAAGATAAAGTGGTAGATACGAGTACTGTTTTTGACAGTTTTGACGGTGTCGTGAAATATTCTGGGAGAAGTGTTAGAGATTCAAAAAAAGGCGGTTACGGAAAAATAAGTTTGGCAAGAGCTTTTGAACTTTCGTCCAATACAATTCTTGTGCAGGCAATGATGAAAACTTACGAAAATGATCCTAAGAAAGTTGTAAACCGCTTTAACAGCTACGGTCTAAATCAAAAATTAGGGCTCCCATTTCAAGGGGAAGGTCAACCACATATACCACAACTAAGTGATAAGCTATGGAGTAAAATTACACTTCCGTGGATGGGATTTGGATATGGAGTGTCATTAACTCCGTTACAAACTCTAACTTTTTATAATGCTATTGCAAATAATGGAAGAATGGTAAAACCACAATTCATTACCGAAGTTAAAGCGTGGAATAGAACTATTAAGAAATACGACACCCAAGTAATAAATCCACAAATTTGTTCGCAAGAGACAATAGATAAAGTCCAAGCGATATTAGAGAATGTCGTAAAACGCGGAACAGCTTCACGATTATATTCTAAAGATTTTTCGATGGCTGGAAAAACAGGAACAGCTCAAGTAAATTATGGTCATAGTGGTGGAAGCGAAAAATATTATTCTTCATCATTCGCTGGTTATTTTCCGGCAGATAATCCTAAATACTCATGTATCGTAATTGTGCATGAACCAAATGTTGCCAAAGGATATTATGGTGGCGATGTTTCTGGGCCAGTCTTTAAAAGAATCGCTCAAAAGATATTCACAGATAGTCCTTCATTAAACGAAATCGAAAATCTAAATAAGAAAAACAAACAGCAGGAAACTAGTTATAGCAATTACTTTGCTGCAACAAATACGAAAATGGTTGTTATGCCAAATCTTCACGGGATGAATGGAATGGACGCTGTAGCGCTTTTGGAAAACCAAGGTTTTAAAGTGAAAGCCATCGGAAATGGAAAAGTAAAAACGCAATCTATAAAAGTAGGAGAGTCTGTAGAAAATAATAAAACTATAACAATCGAATTGTCTTGAAGAATTTAAAAGAAATATTATACAAAGTAGCAATTGAATCTGTAAAAGGTTCAACTGATATACCTGTGGAAGAAATTCAATTTGATTCAAGATTGATTCAACCTTCAGATATTTTTATTGCTATAAGAGGCAGTATCTCTGATGGTCATGATTTTATCCAAACAGCTATTAATAGAGGAGCAACAACAATTGTCTGCGATACTCCACCAGCAGTATTATCTGATGATGTGACTTTTATTATAGTTCAAAATACAAATAGCGCATTGGCTACAATGGCTGCTAACTTTTATGAAAATCCTTCTGCAAAAATAAAATTGGTTGGAATTACGGGAACAAATGGAAAGACCACTGTTGCTTCGTTACTATTTCAACTATACAAAGATGCTGGTTATAAGGTTGGACTTATTTCTACTGTAAAAATTATGGTTGATCAGGTAGAATATAAAACTACTCATACAACCCCGGATTCTCTTACCATCAATAAATATTTACAGATGATGTTGGAGAATGCAATTGATTTTTGTTTTATGGAAGTGAGTTCGCACGGAATTCATCAAAAACGTACTGAAGGCTTGTACTTCGCAGGTGGCGTGTTTACAAATTTGTCGCATGATCATCTTGATTACCATAGCAATTTTGCGGAATACCGCGATGTAAAAAAGTCATTCTTTGACAATTTGCCTCGTACCGCTTTTGCAATTTCAAATATTGATGACAAAAATGGAGCAGTAATGCTTCAAAATACATCTGCAAATAAAGTTACGTACGCGCTTAAAACGTATGCAGACTATAGAGCCCAAATTTTAGAAAATCAACTTTCTGGTTTACTGTTAAAAATTGATGACAACGAGGTTTGGACAAGACTTATCGGAACTTTTAACGCCTATAATCTTCTAGCTATTTATGCAACTGCTGTTGAACTTGGAATGGAGAAGCTTGAGGTTTTAAAACTGCTTTCATTACTTGAAAGTGTTTCAGGTCGTTTCCAGTTTATAGTTTCAGAAACAAATATCACGGCGATAGTAGATTATGCTCATACGCCAGATGCATTAGAAAATGTACTTCAGACAATTAATTCAATTCGCACTCGCAATGAGCAATTGCTTACAGTTGTTGGCTGTGGTGGAGATAGGGATAAAACAAAGCGTCCGCTAATGGCTGAAATTGCTTCAAGTTTGAGTGATAAAACAATTATTACTTCTGATAATCCTCGTACCGAAGTACCTGAGTTGATTATTGAAGATATGGAAAAAGGTATTCAGATACAGAATAGAAATAAAACACTTTCTATAACAGATAGATTTCAGGCAATTAAAGCAGCATGTCAGTTTGCTAATGCAAATGATATTATTTTGATTGCTGGTAAAGGGCACGAAACATATCAAGAAATTCACGGCGTAAAGCACGATTTTGATGATATGGAGATAGTAAAAAACATATTGAAGCAACTTAATAAATAATCACTTATGCTATACTATCTATTTGAGTGGCTCAATAATGAAATGGACATTCCTGGAACAGGGGTGTTTCAATATATTACATTTCGTTCAGGACTAGCAGTAGTTTTTTCATTGCTAATCTCTACAATTTATGGAAAGAAGATAGTTAGTTTTTTGCGAAATCAACAAGTTGGCGAAACGGTGAGGGAGCTAGGATTAGACGGTCAGACTCAAAAAGCAGGTACACCAACAATGGGTGGACTTATCATTATTGTAGCGACGTTGGTGCCAGTTGTGCTACTTGCAAAACTAGATAATATTTATATAGTGCTTCTGATTGTAACCACTTTATGGATGGGAACTATTGGATTTATTGATGATTATATTAAGATTTTCAAAAAAGATAAAGGCGGACTTAAAGGGGGTTTTAAAGTAATAGGACAAGTTGGACTAGGGCTAATTGTTGGAACCGTCCTTTATTTTGATGCTGGAGTAACTGTAAGAAGCGATACTCAGAAAGCTGTTGTGAATTTCAATCAGACAGAAAATATGATTCACGCGATTCCTTTGGAAAAGAAATCAACGGCTACCACGATTCCGTTTGTAAAAAATAACGAATTTGATTATGCCGAACTTCTTGCGTGGACAGGAGAAGGATACCGCGATATGGCGTGGCTGATTTTTATACCAATTGTAATTTTTATAATTACAGCTGTTTCAAATGGTGCTAATCTTACAGATGGTATTGATGGACTTGCTGCAGGAACTTCAGCTATTTCAGTCCTTGCACTTGGAATATTTACGTTTGTTTCAGGGAACATAATATTTTCCAGTTATCTAAATATTATGTACATCCCCAACTCCGGAGAAATGACGGTTTTTATAGCCGCTTTCGTAGGTGCATTGATTGGGTTTTTGTGGTACAATTCCTATCCAGCATCAGTGTTTATGGGTGACACAGGAAGTTTAACAATTGGTGGAATTATTGCTGTTTTGGCAATCTCGGTTCGTAAAGAATTACTTATTCCTCTATTGTGCGGAATATTTTTGGTCGAAAATTTATCTGTGGTGATTCAGGTAGGGTATTTTAAATATACTCGAAAGCGGTATGGCGAAGGTCGGAGAGTTTTCTTGATGTCGCCTTTACATCACCACTATCAGAAAAAGGGATATCACGAAAGTAAGATTGTAACACGGTTTTGGATTGTTGGAATTATGCTAGCTATTTTATCAATCGTAACGCTAAAACTAAGATAGGATGGAAAGATTAGTGATTTTAGGAGGAGGCGAGAGCGGTGTAGGTACTGCGATTCTTGGCATCAAAAAAGGATATGATGTTTTTGTTTCTGATTTAGGGAAAATAAAAAATCATTATAAAGAAGTTCTTGTAATTAATGGAATTACTTGGGAAGAAGAGCAGCACAGTGAAGAGCTTATTCTTACTGCCGATGTAGTAATGAAAAGTCCAGGAATTTCGGACAGTTCGCCAATCGTAAAGAAAATAAGAGATAAGAATATTCCTGTAATTTCTGAAATAGAGTTCGCCTCAAAATTTACCGAAGCAGTTTTGATAGGAATTACGGGAAGCAATGGGAAAACAACGACAACAATGCTCACATATCATTTATTGAAAAAAGGTGGTTTAAATGTCGGCATTGGTGGAAATGTTGGAAAGAGTTTCGCCTGGCAAGTAGCTGAAGATAAATTTGACTGCTACGTATTAGAGCTAAGTAGTTTTCAACTCGATGGCATGGTAGATTTCAATCCGCACATTGCAATCATTACGAATTTGAGTCCCGATCATTTAGACAGGTATGATGATTCTTATCAGAATTACATCAATTCGAAATTTCGAATTACAATGAATCAGATAGGCGAAGATTACCTGATTTATGATGCGGATGATGAGGAAATAAAAAAGTGGTTAAGTAATAATAAAGTAAAAGCACATTTAGTTCCTTTCTCAATATCACAAGAGTTAGTAGAAGGAGCATATATAAAAAACGACAAAATGGAAATCAACATAAACCACGAAGAATTGAATTTAGATACAGAATGCATTGCTTTGGAGGGGAAACATAATTTAAAAAACGCAATGGCAGCAACTTCAGTGGCTAAACTTATGAAAATAAGAAAAGCTACAATTAGAGAAAGTTTATCAAATTTTCAAGGTGTTGAACACAGATTGGAAAAAGTTCTAAAAATTCAGAACGTGCAGTACATAAATGATTCAAAGGCAACAAATGTAAATGCTACTTTTTTTGCTCTTGATAGTATGAATGCTCCAACAGTTTGGATCGTGGGTGGTGTTGATAAGGGAAACGACTATGGCGAATTATTGCCGTTGGTTAATGAGAAAGTAAAGGCTATTGTTTGTCTTGGTGTTGATAACCGTAAAATTATTGATGCTTTTGGAAATATTGTTGATGTAATGATTGAAGTTGCGACTATGGACGAAGCTGTAAAAATGGCACAGCGCATTGCAGAAAAAGGCGATTCAGTATTGTTATCTCCTGCATGTGCGAGTTTCGACTTATTCGAAAATTTCGAAGATCGAGGACGACAGTTTAAACAAGCTGTTCAGAATTTATAGGCTTATTTAAGCGTACAGATATATTAAAAGAGGAATAAAATGAAGGAGTTACTACAGGGTTTAAAAGGAGATAAAGGCATCTGGTCATTCGTGGCTCTGCTTGGTCTGTTCTCTTTTATGCCTGTTTTTAGTGCAAGTAGTAATTTGGCTTATATGAATCACGGAACTGGAAATACTATAAGTTTTCTAGTAAAGCACGCATTTCATATACTTGTCGGTTTTATTATAATTTTCATTGTTCACAGAACGCCTTATCATTATTTCAAACGTTTGTCAATAGTGATTCTAACTGTTGTTTGGCTACTATTAGTTTACACACTATTAAAAGGTCAAGTGATAGATGGAGCTAACGCCAGTAGATGGTTACAGATACCGTTTGTTGATGTGAGCTTCCAAACTTCAGCTGCAGCCTCGATTGCCTTGATGATTTACGTTGCAGGATATTTGTCCAACTATAATGTAAATCCGCAGTCATTCGGAAAATCATTCGTGCATTTATGGATTCCTGTAGCATTGGTAATTGGTGCAATTTTACCGGCTAACTTTTCCACAGCAGCATTAATGTTTGCAATGGTTTTGATGCTTGTTTTTGTAGGGAAATATCCTTTAAAGTATATAGGAATAATTGTCGCAATTGGGATCGCAACTTTGACGATTTTTATTCTTACTGCCAAAGCTTTTCCAGATGCTTTCCCGAATAGGGTTGACACTTGGATGTCTAGGATAGATAGTTTTGTGACTGATAAGCCAGATGAGGATGATTATCAAATAGAGAAAGCCAAGATTGCAATTGCCTCTGGTGGATGGTATGGCTTGGGTCCTGGTAAAAGTGTTCAGAAGAACTTTTTGCCTCAGTCATCTTCGGATTTTATCTTCGCGATTATAGTAGAAGAATATGGTTTGATTGGTGGTGCTGTAATACTAGTATTATACCTGCTGTTGTTCTTTAGGTTTATAGTTGCAGCTCATAAAGCAAATACACTATTTGGTAAACTCGCGGTCGTAGGTTTAGGGTTTCCAATAATATTTCAGGCATTGGTAAATATGAGTGTTGCAGTTGAGCTATTACCGGTAACTGGGCAAACGCTTCCATTAATAAGTAGTGGAGGAAGTTCAATATGGATGACCTGTGCTGCAATTGGAGTTATTATCGGTGTGACTAAAAAGGATGAAGAAATTGCTGAAGAATTAAGTGAAAAACAACGTCGTGAAGAAACGATGGAGAAACTTATCGATCAGCAAATAGCTCGCGAAAACGCAGCTTTAGAAGAGATGGAAAAGGAAGATTTAAGTTACGCAGTTGAGGATGTCACAGGTTCAAATCCAATGAATGCAGTTTTAAATAAAGCATAAATGAGAAATCTCAAATTCATAATTAGTGGTGGCGGTAGCGGTGGACATATCTACCCGGCGATCGCTATTGCAAATGAATTGAAGATACGATATCCTCAGGCAGAATTTTTGTTTGTTGGAGCGAAGGGGAAAATGGAAATGCAAAAAGTTCCACAGCAGGGTTATAAAATAGTAGGTCTCTGGATTGCTGGACTACAGAGAAGAATAACTGCCGATAATCTTTTGTTTCCTGTAAAGTTGTTAAGTAGTTTATTAAAGGCACGAACAATCATAGGACAATTCAAGCCAGATGTAGTAATTGGTACTGGAGGTTTCGCAAGCGGTCCGCTATTACAAGTTGCGGGAATAGCTGGAATTCCGACAGTAATTCAAGAGCAAAACTCATATCCTGGAATTACGAATAAAATTTTAGGTAAAAGAGCAAATGTAATTTGTGTTGCTTACGAGAATTTAGATCAGTTTTTTAATAAAAATAAAGTGGTACTTACTGGAAATCCTGTTCGTCAGGATTTATTAAAAGTTCGAGAAAATCGGGACGAAGCTATAAAATTTTATAATCTCGATCCATTAAAAAAAACTGTCGTGGTATTAGGTGGAAGTTTGGGTGCACGCCGTATCAACAAATTAATTGCGAGTGAAGCAGTAAATTTTGCAGCTCAAGGTGTGCAGGTTATTTGGCAGTGCGGAAAATTATATTGGGAAGATTATAAACAATATAATGATAACGAAAACATTCAGGTGACCGCTTTTGTGGATAGAATGGATTTATTGTACGCTGCTGCGGATATTATAATAAGTAGAGCCGGAGCATCATCAGTTTCAGAACTGGCATTGGCAGGAAAGCCAACGATTTTTATTCCTTCTCCAAATGTTGCCGAAGACCATCAAACAAAAAATGCAATGGCAATTGTAGAAAAGGAAGGAGCGATTTTGATAAAAGAAGGAGAACTCGAAACAAAATTTTCAACTGTATTTACAAATCTGCTTGGGGATAGAAATCTTCAAATTAAAATAAGTGAAAACTTCAGAAAATTAGCTACCCCAGATGCAACATCAAGAATAGCAGATGAGATAGAGAAATTGATCAAGAACAAAGTCAAAAATTAACATGGATATCAAGCAAATAAAAAATATTTACTTTATTGGAATTGGCGGCATCGGCATGAGCGCATTAGCCCGCTATTTCAAAAATCTAGGTAAAAATATTGCTGGATATGATCGCCATCCGACCCCAATTACAAGGACGCTTCAAGATTTAGGTGTTGAAATTCATTTTGATGACGATATAAATCAAATTCCAAAAAGCTACGACGTTCATACAACATTAGTAGTAATAACTCCAGCGGTTCCAGTCGACCACAGTGAGTGGAACTATTTTATAGAACATAAATATTCTATTAAAAAGCGCGCGGAAGTTTTGGGAATTATCACAAAAGACACTTTCTGCTTTGCTGTTGCAGGGACGCATGGTAAAACTACGACATCTGCAATTTTAGGACATATTTTATATGAAAGTGGTGTCGATGTTACTGCCTTTGTAGGTGGTGTGGTCGAAAATTACAACAGTAATTTAATCGGACTAGGCAAAACAGTAACAGTTGTTGAAGCAGACGAATTTGACCGTTCGTTTTTACAGCTACATCCAAATATCGCTTGTATCACATCTATGGATGCTGATCATCTTGATATTTATGGAGACACTGCTGCAATCGAAGCATCTTTTTGCGAGTTTGCGCATAAAATTAATGACAAGTCTAATTTGTTTATTGCTGATGATTTACCATTAGAAGGCAAAACTGTTTCGGTAAACGAAGCAGCAGATTGCAAAGCGTTTAATATTAAAATTGAAAATGGTAGCTATGTTTTTGATGTTCAAATTGAAGATCAAATCTTAAATGGCTTTGAGTTTGCACTGCCAGGGAGACACAATTTAATGAATGCTACTATGGCTTTGTCAATGGCTTTTAAGTACGGAATTTCCGAAGCGCAGATTGCTCAAGCTCTAAGATCTTTCAAAGGAATAAAGAGGCGTTTTTCATATCAGATTCAAAGAGATGATTTGGTTTACATAGATGATTACGCACATCATCCAACAGAGATTAACGCGGTACATCAAGCGGTGAGTGAATTGTTTCCAGGCGAAGAAGTATTAGCAGTATTCCAGCCACATTTATTTAGTAGAACAAAAGATTTTGCAGCCGATTTTGCAAGTAGCTTATCAAAATTTGATAAAGTTTTGTTGATGGATATTTATCCTGCAAGAGAATTACCGATGCCAGGAATTACATCTGAGTGGTTATTGAACCAGATGACAAGTGAAAATAAAAAGTTAGTTTCGAAAGAGTCGCTAATTGAAGAAATAAAAGTTGCTAATTGCAAAGTAGTTATTACAATTGGTGCAGGAGATATTGGCGAGATGGTATCACCTATAAAAGAGGCATTATCATGAAAATGTTAAACAAGAAAAATATTCAGTTAGTATTAATGATTGGTCTTGTACTGTTTCTTTTTGCATTTACAACAAAGCGAAATGAGAGGCGCAAAATCGTTAAAACTGACGTTCAATTTGTAGGAGAAAACAACCTTTTAGTAACAACTGAAATAGTTAATAAATTGTTGATAGATAAAAGTGGAGTAGGTAAAAGCATTGATAAAGATAAATTAGATTTGAATACTTTGGAAAAAACCATCAATAAGCACGATATGATTGAAAAATCAGAGGTATTCGTGAGCATCGATGGGACTTTAAAAGCAGTGGTAACACAGCGCACTCCAATTGCTAGATTTATCGGCGAAGATTCTTCGTTTTATATTGACAGTAAGGGCAATAGGATGCCGCTTTCAGGAATATATGCAGCAAGAGTTCCATTGGTTTCTGGACGATTAACGCCAGAAAATCAGCAGGAAATTGCGGCAATATTGAAGGTTATTTACAAGGATGATTTTTTGAAGAAAAACATCACTGCGATGAGTATTCAGAACAGTGGAGACGTTATTCTAAAGACAAGAAATTACGATTACGATATATTGTTTGGCAAAACCATCAATACGGAGGCTAAGTTTAATAATTACAAAGCTTTTTATCAGAAGGCAGTTTCTGATAGTTCGATAAATTATTATAAGAAAATTAATCTGAAGTTTACGCAACAGGTAGTGTGCACAAAATAAAGGGATATGGAAAATGAAAACATTGCAGTAGGTTTAGACATTGGAACCACAAAGATTGTTGCCATGATAGGCAAGAAAAATGAATATGGAAAACTTGAAATTTTAGGGATTGGAAAATCTAAGAGTTTGGGTGTGTCACGTGGTGTAGTAAATAATATTACTCAAACAATTCAATCCATCCAACAAGCAGTGGCAGAAGCTGAAGCTGTTTCTGGATATAAGATTAAAGATGTTGTTGTCGGTATTGCCGGTCAGCATATTCGTAGTATACAACATCCAGATTATATCAGCCGAAGCAATCCAGAAGAAGTTATTGGAGGAGAAGACATTCAGAAACTTATAGATCAGGTCAATAAATTAGCAATGTTACCTGGCGAAGAAATAATTCATGTTTTACCGCAAGAATTTAAAATTGATGGTCAGACAGAAACCAATGAGCCAATTGGAATGTCCGGGGGCAGACTTGAATCTAAATTTCATGTTGTTGTTGGACAAGCTTCCTCTATCAGAAATGTTGGAAGATGTATTCAAAGTGCTGGAATTGAACTTGCAGGATTGACTTTAGAGCCTTTGGCTTCTGCCGATGCAGTATTGAGTTTGGAAGAAAAAGAAGCAGGTGTCGCACTTATCGATATTGGTGGTGGTACAACTGATCTGGCAATTTTCAAAGGTGGAATTATCCGTCATACAGCAGTTATTCCTTTTGGAGGAAATGTTATCACAGAAGATATAAAAGAAGGATGTTCTATCATAGAAAAACAAGCAGAGCTTTTAAAAGTAAAGTTTGGATCAGCTTGGCCTGGAGAGAATAAAGATAATGAGATTGTTTCTATTCCCGGACTTAGAGGTAGAGAGCCTAAAGAAATTTCGCTAAAAAATCTGTCGAGAATAATCCATGCGAGAGTTGTGGAAATTATTGAACAGGTTTTTAATGAAATCAAAATATACGGATATGAAGATCAACGTAAGAAATTAATTGGTGGAATTGTTCTTACTGGTGGTGGAGCTGAATTACAGCACATTAAACAATTAGTTGAATATATCACTGGAATGGATACTCGTATTGGATATCCTAACGAACATTTAGCCGGAGATTCAGACGAAGAGATTTCGAGTCCTCTATATGCAACTGCAGTAGGTCTTGTAATAAATAGTCTTGAAAATAAGTCATTTGGAACAATTAAAAGAACCGGACTTCAGTCTGCAGTTTTGGCAAATGATATTCCAGTAGTGGATGAAGTTATCGAAGCGCCAATAGCACAGGCTCCAGTAGCAACTCCAGTTGTTGAAGAAATTATTGAAGAAGAAGTCGAACAAGTGGATCAGACAACAAGAGGAAGAATTAGAAGATCGTTCTTTGATAAATATGTGGATAAAATCAAAGAATTCCTCGACAAAGCGGAATAAAACGAATTTAAAAAAAAAGAAAAAGAAATAATTAAATACCGATAGATATGATAAGCAACTCAGAATTTGGAAGTATTTCATTTGATTTACCAAAAAACCAGTCAAATGTTATCAAAGTAATAGGTGTAGGAGGCGGAGGAAGCAACGCAAT
>JBBSQV010000009.1:0-40380 GCA_038243675.1 Flavobacteriales bacterium | reverse complement strand
TTCAACGTCAACAAGCTTTTCCAATGCGTCAACGAGCTCTTCCATTGACATCGCTTCATAATCCTCCATCGGAATATTATGGCGATCTTTCAAAGTTTCATCTTCGCTTTCTTCAGCATTAGAATTTTCGATATCAATAATCGCTTGCTGTTGTTTGTCAACATTTAAGCGACTTTCATCGTTTAATTCTGTCTCATCAATTGCGACAATTTCATCTTGTTCTTGAGGATGTGTAGTTTCTGTTTCCACAGCAGTATCTACAGTATTTACTTGTCCGTCTGTCAATTCTTCGTTTTCTGACAGGTTATCATTCTTTTGGTCTAACATTGCAAAAAATGTTTAAGTTCATATATATTGAAAGCGAAAGATAGTAAAGGCGTCGTTTAATTCAAAGCGAATCAAGTGTAAAACCACATTTTGATAGCATCATTTTATAAATTTAAAATCAATCTTTGTAAGAAGCAGATGTTTTTGGGTAATTTCAAGTTTTGGTTTTTGAATTTTTTGGGCGAGACCTGCGCCACAACATTTTCGTTAAACTTGAAAATTTCATTTGCCGCAGGTCGGGCTGTCCGTTCCCAATCTTTCTTGTAGCTTTTGCTCCGCAAAGCCACAAGAAAGGATTTGCTTCGCCAGTTCGCTTCGCTCGGGTCCACTAGCATCCCTCTCGCAAAAGCTACGTCACTTCCGAACTAAATTTTTCAAAAATTACTTCTTCTTCTTATTCCAAATCTCCCAAGCTGCCTCGGCCTGATACACCAACATCGAATAGCCGTTTTTAATAGCTGACCCCTGTTCTTTCGCCTTTTTCAGAAAAGTCGTTTCCTCAGGATTGTAGATCAAATCATAAGCAATATGTCGTTCGGTAAAGTACTCATACGGAAGGTTCGGACAATCTTTCAATTTCGGAAATGTCCCAACTGGAGAGCAATTAACAACGATTGTAAATTTGGCGAAAGCCTCCTTATTCAAATCCTCATAAATCAAAGAATTTTTAGTTTTGGTCCTACTTACAAATGTGCTTTTGATACCAAGTCTGGTCAAAGCAAACTCAACTGCCTTCGAAGCGCCGCCAGTACCAAGTATCAAAGCCTCTGTGTGATGTGGCTGAAGTAGGGGAGATATTGACTTTGTAAATCCTATCCAATCGGTATTATAGCCTTTCAACTTTCCTTTTTTCGAAACCCGCACGGCATTCACAGCGCCAATCTTCAATGCCTTTTTCGACATTTTGTCCAAAAGTGGAATGACTTCCACTTTATAAGGAATTGTAATATTAAATCCTTTGATGCTGGAATTTTGAGTCAAAACGGTTTTTAATTCTGAAATGGTTTCAAGATCATAATTATCATAAGTATAATTGGTCAAACCATCAACCTTAAATTTTTCTGCGAAATATAATTTCGAAAAAGAATAGTGAATATTCCTTCCCACAAGGCCAAATTCGACTTTCATAATTAAAGTGTATTAAATAAAAAAAGACTGACACTTATTTGAAGTATCAGTCTTTTAGGTAAATTGTATTAATTCTATTTTTTAAACTGAATAATCAGATTTTTTATCATTTGGCTTTCCCAAACCGTCGGAAATAAATCCTTGATGATTGTTCGGTTTTCATAATTTAGACGCAAGCCATTACAAAAGTGGAAAGCCATCTTCTCGTGCTCCAAAATCATATAGTATAATCCTGCCAGTCTGTATTCAACTTCATATTCTTCTGGAAAATACTCCGCCGCTTGAAGCAACGTCTGAATTCCTGACTCAAACTCTCCCAAAAACTGAAGGATGTCAACCCAAAACAACCAAGTGTCCAACGAATAATCACCGTATTCAACAGCTTTTCTATATCCGTATTCTGCTTCTTCAAACAAATGCAATGATTTGTTGATAGACGCATAACGTTTCCAATACAGACAGTTTTCATTATCAATTGCCAGCGCTTTGTTTACATAATAAAGTGCTTTCTGGTAATTTTTCTGGCGCACATAATAATCAGTAATCGCGATCCAGCCCTTATCGAGCAGTGGATCTTCGTGAACTGTTTTATTATAGAACTTTATTGCTAAAGCTTTCTTTCCTAACTTTTCATAACATTTTCCCATGCGCAGTAAAGCGTACGAAGTAGGGTCATCAAGTTCGATTGTTCTATTATAGCTTTCAATTGCCTCACTATATAGTTTAAGTCGTTCCTGCGCTTTTCCCATTTCCATAAAGGCGCCCACAAACTCATCGTCTATATAAGTTGCAAATTCAAATGCTCGAACAGACTCATCATATTCTTTCAAGCCATAATGCAATCTTCCTATTTGATGCCATGCTATTTCGCTATAAGGATTTGTATCTATATAGGAATGTAAATATACAATGGCTTCAATATTTTGATCTAAAAATTCGAAGCAGTAAACCACATTATACAAAGCGGTTTGATCTTCAGGATCTTCTTCAAGACATTTAATGAAATTTTCTTTGGCCAATTCTAGATTGTCCATAAATAGATATTCCATACCTATCAAGTTGTAGACATCGGCATAATCATCAGTATATTTCAAAGCCGTTTTAAGTAATTCTACAGCTTTCTCGTGATTATCTCTTTTAGAATAAATGTTCGCTTTCTGAATATAGATTTCCTCATTATTCGGTTCTATTGCGTATAGCTCATTTAGCAGTTTTTCGGCAGGCTCTAGTTTATCGTCATAAACCATCATCTCTACCTGTACAAGTCGTAGACCAGTGCTTTTTGGGTGCTGCTCAAGTGCTAGTTTCAGTGCTTTTTTGGCTAGAGCGACTTTGCCCATATCCAAATAATGCAGTATGATCTCTTCAAATTCTTCCGAGTCAAAAAACAAAACTTTATTTGTTTTTAGCATTGACTCGAATTTTGATAGAGACAAATTATAATCTTCTTCTTCGTTGCTTAGTTGCATACTCTTTTCCTTTAGATTATCTGTCCTAAAATTACAGATCGTATTGTTATTGATTCTTTGAAACCCAAAATTGTTTTAAACAATTTCATTAACAAAAAAAATAGTATTGACTAATTCATAGTTCAGCTTGTACTTCGTTAAGTACGTCTATTAAAATTTTGCAACCTTCAATAATCTCGTCTTCTGTGATTGTCAAAGGCGGTGTTATACGTATGGCGCATGGTTCAAACAGCAGCCAAAATAAAATTAGACCTTTTTCTTGGCATTTCAGTATAACGTTGTCACAAATTTCTGGTTTCTCGGTCATTGCGGCTAGCATTAAGCCACGACCTCGAACATCTGTAATCAAAGGATGTACCAAAAGAGAGCGGAATAGTTTTTCTTTCTCTAATGTCTCTGGTATCAATGATGTCTCTGTGATTTCTTTTAATGTTGCCAAACACGCTGCCGCTATGACAGGATGACCGCCAAAGGTTGTAATGTGACCCATCTTCGGATTATTGCTCAACAAATCCATATATTCTGTAGAGGAAACAAAAGCTCCTACTGGCATTCCACCGCCCATTCCTTTTCCTATTACCATGACATCGGGAACGACATCATAGTTTTCAAAACCAAACAATTTTCCTGTGCGTCCAAAACCTGGCTGAATCTCATCAATAATCATTAATGCACCAACTTCTTCACAACGCTGTTTAACTTTCTTCAAAAAGTTATTCTCGGGCTGAATAAATCCTGCGCCACCCTGAATGCTTTCTAAAATGATAGCCGCCGTTTTTGTTGTTATTTTCTGAATATCGTCTTCGTTATTAAAATCAATAAACTCCACATCTGGAATAAGTGGGAGGAAAGGTTTCTTGCGCTCTTCGTGTTCCATCACACTCATCGACCCCATCGTGTTTCCGTGGTAAGCATTTCTGCAAGAGATAAACTGTGTTCTTCCTGTAACTCTTCGTGCAAGTTTTAAAGCTCCTTCTGTAGCTTCTGTCCCTGAATTTACCAAATATGTTTTGTTCAGTTGTGGTGGAAGTAAAGATGCTAATAGTTTGCAATATTCTACTGCCGGTCCTTGCGCATACTCGCCATAAACCATTACGTGCGAATATAAATCCAACTGCTTTTTTATGGCTTCATTTACTTTCGCATTTCTGTGACCTAAAGAAGTACCAGAAACACCGGCCACAAAATCAATATATTTCTTTCCCGATTTGTCATATATATAAACGCCATCAGCGTGCGAAACTTCTATTCCCAACGGATACGGAGAAGTTTGAGCTTGGTATTTTAAAAAGTCATTCATTGTAATCTGATTTTGATATAGCGAAAACTGCTATTTTTTCTTGTCGTAGTTCAAAGTCTCTTTCCGAACTTTCATCGGGACTTGCTCCTTTTGATCTTCTAACTTCTGCTTCGCCTGAATTTTCTCGTGCATCGCATTTTCTTCGTCTGTAAAGATGTCATCCTTTGTTCGGAGTCGCTCATCGCCACGCCATACAAATCCTCGAAGTTTCCTTGCATTCTCTGGAAGTTCCGTTTCGGGATATATATCGCCGTCTACAGTTTTGAAAAAAGTTATGGTCTCGATGGCATTATCCTCAAGTTTCATATTAATGCTACTGCTCACATTCTTATTGATTCCGATGAGTTCCTGATCGTCATTTCGCATATAGAAAATAACTTCGGTATTCTTGACTACATCGACTTCATATAATTTATTCTCTCGAAATTTCCCATAGAGATTCAGTCCTTTCACCTGATTAAAGCCTTCGCCAATTGTATCTTTCGATATTATAAAAGCATTATTCAACACCTTTAGCGAATCCAATTTTTCTGTAGCCGAATTTGCAATCAAATGCATTACATCGCCAGTCATCTGATTTTCGAAATTCCATAAAATCGGATTTCCAATCATCTTTGTTAGTCCCGACTTTTGATTAGAATGTATAGAATCACACTTGCCGCTCATATCTGTTTTAAAGAATCGAACATTATTAAACGCGCGAATTATTCTGTTGTCGGGTTTTCCAGTAACCATCAAAACTTTACCGTGAATATAAACTGAATCATTTTCGACCAAATTTATCGCGACGGCTCTCTTGGTAACAAACATCGAATCTTTTGCACGATAAACTTCCGCATAATGACCTTTGATCAATCCTTTATTAATAGAATCGGTGATTTTTACATTATTAGTTGCAGAAGCAAATTCTCTATTTCGATCATAATAAATACTATCGCCTTCGATGCGGCGGTCTTTGTATTTGATATAAGATTTCCTTTTTAACAACGCCAAGTTTTTCTTCGTGTCATAAAATCCTTTTTCGGTGTAAATAAAATTATCTTTCCCAGTAATTGTCGATGGTCCAAACAAATAGGTGTGACCGCTATTAGTATAATAATTTAGATGATTTGATTTTATTACATATTCAGGATTTGTTATTGTAACCGCGGTTAGAAACTCATATTTTTTTTCATTGATATAAAATCGCCCAGACTTACTTCGAAGCGTATTGTCTTTGTTTACAATTGTTCCGTAGGTTTTATAATAAGCTTGTTGAATATTTCGATCAAAATTAATGGTGTCAGTTGTCAGATTCATATCTGGCGAACGCATTATTACATTTCCCGTTGCCAATGCTTTTTTGACATTTCCGTTGTATTCAGCATAAGTACTATTCATAAACAACGTATCTCCTTGATTCATCTGAACGTCGCCAAAAGCTTTCAAGTAATTCTCATTCTGAAAAAAGTATGCTTTATTACAAGTCATTATCACGCCATCGTGATTGACACGAACATTACCTG
The DNA here is from genome assembly GCA_038243675.1 of Flavobacteriales bacterium. Taxonomy (GTDB): domain Bacteria; phylum Bacteroidota; class Bacteroidia; order Flavobacteriales; family Flavobacteriaceae; genus Flavobacterium. Next base: position 34,651 of record JBBSQV010000009.1, on the reverse strand, counting down.
TGAGCAACAATGCACCGGGAGCCACGGCCTCATTTCGATCAACAAAATCAGAATTTTCGATGATTATTTTCTTCGGCTCTTGAGCAAATGCTTCAAGATGCCCGATCAGAAATGTTACGAAAAATACAGCTAAGAAATATTTTTTCAAGTGAGTTAAATTTTGTCAAATTTATAAAAAGCGGATGGTTAATTCTGCTTATTGGCAATAAATTAGTAGTTGTTTAAAAATCAGATTTTCTACTGCAACTACCATCGAATTCTAATAAAAAACGCCTTGAAATTTTCAAAGCGTTTTTTAGTATTTATCTTGTTATTGTTTGCTTTCGGTCTGGACCTACAGAAACAATTTGTATTGGAACTTCTACTTCTTTTTCTATAAATTCGATATAAGCTTTTAGTTCTGCCGGCAACTGATCGTAAGTTGTCATTCCAGTTAAATCAGCTTCCCATCCTTTGAATTCCTTATAAACAGGACTTACATTTTCTGGCTCGATATTATAAGGTAAGTGCTCAATTTCACTTCCTTTGTATTTGTAAGATGTACAAATTTTTAATGTATCAAATCCAGACAATACATCGCCTTTCATCATCATTAATTGTGTAACTCCATTAATTTGAACAGCATATTTAAGAGCAACTAAATCCAACCATCCACAACGACGTTGTCTTCCTGTAACAGATCCAAATTCGTTTCCGATTGTAGCCATCTTAGTTCCAACTTCGTCAAAAAGTTCAGTAGGGAATGGGCCGCTACCAACTCTAGTAACATACGCCTTGAAAATTCCGTAAACTTCTTTAATTTTATTTGGAGCAATTCCAAGTCCTGTACAAGCACCAGCTGCTGTAGTGTTACTTGAAGTTACAAACGGATATGTTCCAAAATCAATATCAAGCAGAGACCCTTGAGCACCTTCACAAAGAATCGCTTTTCCGTCTTTTTGTGCCTGATGCAAATATTCTTCGCTATCGATAAACGTCAATTCTTTTATAGATTCAATTGCAGTAAAGAATTCCTCTTCAAGTTCTTCAAGATTATATTCTAATGCAACATTGTAAAAACTGATCATCGATTCGTGCTTATCTGCAAGAGCGCGGTATCTTTCTTTAAAATCTTCAAGTTCGATATCTCCAACACGAATACCGTTTCTTCCCGTCTTGTCCATATAAGTTGGACCTATTCCTTTTAAAGTACTTCCAATTTTTGCTTTTCCTTTTGCAGTTTCAGATGCCGCATCAAGAAGTCTGTGTGTTGGCAAAATTAAATGCGCTTTACGCGAAATAATCAAACGAGACTTTATGTCGATTTTAAATTTGGCAAGATCATTAATCTCTTTTTGCAAAACTACAGGGTCAATTACAACGCCGTTTCCGATTACGTTTGTAGAACTTTCATGAAAAATTCCAGAAGGTATAGTTCTTAATACGTGTTTAATTCCGTCAAATTCTAAAGTATGTCCCGCATTTGGGCCACCTTGAAAACGTGCGATAATATCGTATTTTGAGGTAAGTACGTCAACAATTTTTCCTTTGCCTTCATCGCCCCATTGCAATCCGAGTAGTAAGTCTACAGCCATTTGTGTGTGTTTGTTGTGTTGTTTTAAATATTTGTTAGGGGTTTTATCTCTTCGTCAACTTCTTCAAGTGAAGTGATAATTTCCTTCTTTTTAGAACCATAGAAATAGAGGGAGTGGTTGTGAATATCAACTCCAAAAATATCCTCTATTGTTTGTTTAATTATTTGAATACGTGGATCGCAAAATTCTACAACTTCGCCGGTATCTGTCATAATAAGATGGTCGTGTTGCTTGTCAAAATATGATTTCTCATAATGACTTTGATTCTGACCAAATTGATGTCTACGCACCAGTCCACAGTCTAGAAGCAACTCTATAGTATTATATAAAGTAGCACGACTGACACGATAATTCTTATTTTTCATTTTAATATAAAGGTTCTCTATATCAAAATGCTCAAGAGTGTCGTAAATTTCTTGCAAAATTGCATAGCGTTCTGGCGTTTTGCGGTGCCCTTTTAATTCTAGGTATTTTGTAAAAACATTTTTTACAGTTTCCTGATTGCTACTGTTATCTGCGTTTATAGATGTCATAACCGCAAAGATACCTCTATTTTTTTTGTGGCAAAAATTTTGAAGAAAATATTAGCGGTAAGCTGTAAGCTATAAGCTGTCAGCTGTCAGCATTTAGCTTTTTTTGATTGCTTACAGCTTACAGCTGCCTGCTGATTGCTAAAAGCTATCAACGCTTTCGCGGAAGGTATATCGTGGAATTGCCGTTCGTGAAGCACGTTCAAGGTTAACACTACGTAGGCTGCGCGTTTTGCAAGACAGCATTGTGGTGAGAATTAGCAGTTAACAGTTTTTACTTTTTTTTAAATCTTTAGAAATATATCTCATCGTTTTTGCAAAAAGTCATTGTTAGTCGAGTAACGATTATATGCTACGATAATCTGCGGCATATAACTTTCCAACGTTGGATATTTTTTTCTTTGATTGCTATATTTTTCTAATTCTTTTTCCAGTTCTTCAATCCAGACAAATCCCTTGTTTATTTGATCTTGAATTTCGTTATCTACAATTTCCTTTTCAAAATTATGGTCTTTCATATATCGTATAACTGCAGCTCTTACCAATGCTTCGGAGAGCATTATTTTGTAATCACCATAAGCTTGACTTGCCATTTGTTTGCCTACAACTTTGTAAAGTGCTTTTCCGGAATTCTCAAAAGCTTTGATGTTCTTGTCAATCAAATTATTTACGAAGGAGTGATTAAACTCGTGCAAAAGTATTGGGAAATAATCGTTCATCCCAAATGTGGCCATTCCTAAACTATCAACATTCCAAGTACCCATTATTGCATAAACGTCTCTTTCTCCGTTGTCAAAAATGATGTCTACTCCATAATTTGCGCCGCCATTTCCTAATCCATTTACAATAACAAATTTTTCTTTTGGCTCATTACCATAAAATGATTGATACCATTCCAAATCTATATTTTCATAAATAGGAAGGAATTTAGTGCTAACGTTTTTATATAGTTTAGCATTGTCGGCAAAGAACTCTTTGCAATCAGCATCTTTGTAAAAATCTCTTAGAAGTTTGGCAAATTTTTTAGAATTGCTTTTTCCCCATCTTTCGCTAGGAATCGAGTCTGTAAAATTTACTAATGGTATAAAATCTGGAGCTGGACCTAAATGAATTGCCATCTTCATAACCGCATCGAAACCTATTCCGTTTTCTTCACTAATAATTTTTACAAACTGAATTAGCTCGTGATTTTTGTAATCTTCGAAGCGATTTTCGATTTTATCTGTGTAAAGTTTAAATCTTTTCATACTATATTCTTCTGCTTCCGCAAGCCGAAAAACAATACTTAAAAGTTCAACTCTTTCATCAACTTTGGGTTTGTCCAAGATGTTTTTCTGTTGTGAAAAACTATTGAAAGAGATAAGAAATATAAATACAGATAGAAATTTTTTCATTTAATTTACTTTTACTCAACTTCTTGCCAAATACTTATCATCTATATTAAAATTAAAACTTCGGAAGAGGCAAAATCGAACTAGTTTTATCTTCCTAATCGCAAACACCCGACACAACCATATCATCTTAATAGCAATAGTCCAGTATTGCGCGGTTTGAATTTATTTGGCGAAAGCCGAAAAAAAGTGTACAGCTATAAGTTCACAGTTTACAGCTGTAGAAATCGGTATGTATTAATCGTCATCCCAAAACTGTAAACTATAAACTGTCAACCGTAAACTAATTCTTATACACCCTAGTCACCTTATCAACTCCATCAATTTTCTTAATATTCTCAATTAATTTGGTAAGAATAGTATTGTTTCGAACAATTACCGCGACTTTTCCGTTGAAAATTCCAGCATCTCCACTAAGTGAAATGCTTTGAATATTTACGTGCATATTGTTGGAAATGACCTTTGTTAATTGATTGGTAAGTCCCAAAGTATCCATTCCCGTAACGTTCAAAATTGCTTTAAATTCCTGTTGTGACGAATCAATCCAGCGCGCTTGCATAATTCGATACGCGTAATTTGATTGAAGGCTTATCGCATTTGGACAGTCTTTTTTATGAACTTTTATACCTTCATTGATAGTCACAAAGCCAAATACATCGTCGCCCGGAATCGGATTACAGCAGATAGAAAGTGTGTAATCAAGCTTGTCCTGATCGGGGCCGAAGACCAACATATCATAATTACTACTCAAAATCGGAGCGTTTATATCAGGATTTTCGCTCGGGGTACGCTTAATTTTATTCTTGAAAAAGTTGATAAATGAATTGCTTTTCTTGGCGGCATATTCCTTGAGCTGCTGATTTTCGATCGCGCCAATTCCAACCCGGTAAAATAAGTCCAGACTGGTTTTGAGGTTGAAGAAATTTACAAGTTCATTGATAACCGTCTCGCTCATCGTGATTTTTAGATGACGTAATTTTCGAGTAAGCAGTTCTTTTCCTTCATCACCAAGTTTTTTGACGTTCTCATTAAGAACGTTTCTAATTTTAGTTTTTGCTCTAGAAGTTGTCACATATTCCAGCCAATGCGAAGTTGGTTTCTGATTTGGAGACGTGATTATATCCACCTGATCGCCGCTTTTCAAAACATAATTCAGTGGAACTAATTTCCCATTAACTCTTGTACCACGAGTATGAACTCCAATTTCGGAGTGCACCGCAAATGCAAAATCCAGTGAAGTCGCACCTTTTGGAAGTGATTTGATATCTCCTTTTGGGGTAAACACAAAAATTTCTTTTGCGTAAAGATTCATTTTGAAATCTTGAACAAAATCAACAGCGTTTAATTCTGTGCTTTCAAGAGCTTCTTTCAATAAATTCAGCCAAACATCTAATCCGTTTTCTTCAGTTGCGCCATTTTTGTATTTGTAGTGCGCAGCGTAGCCTTTTTCGGCAATCTCATCCATACGATCACTTCGTATCTGTATTTCGACCCAGCGACCTTTTGGCCCCATCACGGTGATATGAAGCGCCTCGTAACCTGTGGTTTTTGGAGAGGAAATCCAATCTCTCAATCGACTTGGGCTCGGACGGTAATGATCTGTTACAATCGAATAAATCTTCCACGCAACAAATTTTTCCTCATTCGGCTCCGCTTTATAGACAATTCTAAGTGCGAATTTATCATACACTTCATCAAAAGTTACATTCTGCGCCTTCATCTTGCGACGGATGGAATAAATAGATTTCGGACGACCTTTAATCGTGAATTCAATATTTTCGTCATCTAGCGATGACTTGATAACTTCGGTAATATCTTTTATATATATATCTTGCTCTTCTTTCGTTTCTTTGATCTTGCTTACAATATCATCAAAAATTTCAGGTTCGGTGTATTTTAAACCCAAATCCTCCAACTGCGATTTGATATTATAAAGTCCGAGTCTATGAGCTAGAGGTGCATAAATATACAGTGTTTCGGACGCAATTTTCTCTTGTTTATAGGCTGGCATCGAATCCATTGTCTGCATATTATGAAGTCTATCGGCGATTTTAATCAAAATCACACGGACATCATCATTTAGCGTAAGCAGCATTTTGCGAAAATTCTCCGCTTGCATAGAGATGTTTAGATCCTTTTTTACCTGCGCAATTTTTGTAAGTCCTTCTACAAGTTGCGCCACCTTTGGATTAAACATTTTCTCAATATCTTCAACAGTAACGTCCGTATCTTCTACAACATCATGCATTAATGCCGCGGCGATTGACGTTGCACCTAAACCAATTTGTCCCGCAACGATTTTGGCCACCGCAATTGGATGAAAAATATAAGCTTCGCCCGATTTTCGTCGTTGTTCTTTGTGAGATTCTACTGCAAAATCAAATGCCTTCCTGATAAGTTTCTTGTCTTCATCTGAAAGCGTCTGATAGCTTATCCGCAGTAATTCCTTGTATTCTTGCGCAATAGCTTTATTTTCTTTTTCTATATCGATCTCAGTCATAATTGAAGTGCATTTGTGTTCTAAAAATACTTAGAAGTATTGGTAATCCAAAATATTACAATAACAATAATACTGCCGTGTTGCGAGATTTATGCTTGTAATAAGTCAAGTTACAGATAGTTAGTTAAATATAAGTTATTAGAAGAATATTTTATGGATTTGAATACGTGATTATACGAGTTAATTGTGCAGTAATTTGGTAAAAGCCTTGTCTGATTGAATTGCCAAAGTATTATCTCCTCTGTCTCTTTGCTTCAAACAATAAAACAGCCGCGGCAACCGAAACATTCATAGAATCAATTTTTCCTTCCATTGGAATAATGATATTTTGCTTTGCCGCGTTTCGCCATTCCTGCGTAAGACCAGTAGCTTCTGTACCAACAACAATCGCAGATGCTTGAGTAAAATCCTCCAGAAAATAATCAGTTGAGTTTTGCAACGCTGCCGCATAAATCGCAATATTCTTTTCTTGCAGATATTTGATAATTTCTAAAGTTGTTGCAGTTGCAATTTGCACGCTAAATAAACAACCTACGCTAGATCTCACAATATTAGGATTGTACAAATCACTTTTCGGATTCGCAATAATCACCGCGTCAAGATTTGCGGCATCAGCAGTGCGCAAAAGTGCACCGATATTTCCAGGTTTTTCAGGTGCTTCGGCAACGAGAATTAGTGGACTACTTCCGAGTTTTAAGGATTTCAGGTCGTGGTTCTTTACTTCGGCGACAGCCAAAACCCCTTCGGTGGAATCTCTATAAGCCAACTTTTGATAGACTTCATCGCTGATTTTAATATATTCAGTTGAAGAATCCCCTAAAGATTTCAAGTGACTTTCATCAGTCAACAAAGGATTAAAAAGTATTGTTTGTATTTTATAATCAGCACCCGCTGCAAGTTCAATTTCGCGCTTTCCTTCAATCAGAAAAAGTCCTGTCTTCTTACGGATTCTAGATTTTTCCTGCATTTGCAGTAGCGACTTAATATAGGTGTTTTGAGAACTGCTGATTTCTTTCAAGGTCGTAAAGATTTTTGCAAAGATACAACGGAAATAATTTCTTCATAACGACAACATAAAAATTATGTTTCAACTCTCGCGATTGTTACTTTTGCGCGCTATGAATATGTTTTTCGTTTTAGAGATTTTGGGTACAATTGCGTTTGCTATTTCAGGCGCACTAACAGCAATGCAAAAAAAGATGGATCCGTTTGGGGTTTTTATTATCGCTTTTGTCACGGCTGCTGGTGGCGGAACCCTTCGGGATGTAATGATTGGAAGTACTCCGGTAGGATGGATGCTCGATTTACGATACATCTATATGATCATTGCGGGATTTATTTTAGCCATTATATTTAAACGAAAACTAGACAGACTGCGAATTTCGATGATGTTATTTGATACGATTGGTCTGAGTGTTTTTACATTATTAGGATTACAAAAAGGTATTGATTACGGACTACATCCTGCAATAAGTATCGGTTTGGGAACTATAACAGCTTGCTTTGGAGGTGTTTTGAGAGATATTCTTTGTGCTGAAATTCCAGTTATTTTCCGAAAAGAAATCTATGCAACGGTCTGCATTTCTGGAGGTATTGTGTTTTTTATCTTAAGAAAATTTGATCTTTCTACGGATGCTTTATATATCATATCAGCTATTTCTATCGCAATGTTTCGTCTACTTGTCGTGAAAAATAAATGGTCACTGCCCACAATTACTAAGCGATAATTTATTTAGAAAGATAAATATACCCAGTAAGAGCCTCATTATAATCTTTGTCTCGAAGATTTAAAACGTAGAAATATGTTCCGTCTGGCAAAATCTGGTTTCCTATCAAAACTCCTTTGTTCGCAAAGCCGTCCCAATCTTCAATTTGATTATTTCCCAACCAAACCAAAGTTCCCCAACGATTGTAAATCAGCAATTCATAATTCAAGAAAATATCTCGAAGTCCATCAATTATAAAAGTGTCGTTATAACCGTCTCCGTTTGGAGAAACATAATTATAAACCATTGGAGGACAGTTTCTGCTAATCAACAAAAAGCTAGCAATCGTCTCACAGATTTCGTCATTTAATCGCACAAATATTTGCTGAGGACTTAAATCTGAAGTATAATTCGAAATATTAGTAATCGAATTTGTTTGAGATTGTGCATCTTCAAGAGATGGGTAGAAACTCAAATTTTCGTTTTCTGGTAATTGCGCATTTATTTCTTCCAAATTAAAAACCGCTTTCCCAAAACCAATATTGCAACTGGTTATATTTTCCAACTCTCCAATTGTCGGACGCAATGTTAATGAGAATTCCTGTGAAAATTCATTATTATCTTCATCGGTTTCAGTCACTGAGCCAACTCCCTGACCATTATCATCCACAACAATTTTCACAGTAAATGGACTAACAATTCCAGCGGGTAAATTTACTGTTATCGAACCATTTTCACTTCCACCTATACCAATTACTGCATTGGTTTGAGTTACAGCGGCCAACTGATCATTAATATAAATTGCAATTTTTGTAGCTGTCGGCAGTACTGCGGTACTATTGACATTAGAAACCACATAATCTGCTTTTAGTTTTCCGGTTTCGCAAAAATTATTAAGATTTGACACGGTAACGGTTGCATCAGGAAGTTGACTATTCAACTTTGTAACTACGCAGTTTATCATCACAAAATCTTGTCCAGATGTTAAAGTAATGACCGCCGAATCATCGCCAACCGCAATATTATTCTGAATTTCGTAGACATCAAGATCCATATTATACAAATTACTTTGCCCCGTAATGCTGTTTGTACCGTTAAAAGCATTGTTTACAGGATTCAGCGGAGGATTGGAAATTGCATTTCCATTGATCGAGAGCGTCTCATTAACCGCAATATTTCGATCGCCTTCCCACGCCACAAAACCGATTTTTGCGCCCATATTGTCGACCACATTCAGGTTGGTCAAGTTGATGCTCAGAATTTCTGGAACACTTTGCAATCCGTCATAAATATTAATTTGATTAAGCGGAAGCGTTGCATTTTCATATACGATTACCATCGCCCAACCGCCAAAATTTGTTCCATTAAAGCAATATTGTGTGGGAGAAATAAATGGAGTTAAGTCTAAATCAGATAAAGTATAAAGGCCGTTACCGTAATTCTGAACCAATGTTGTGACATCTGCAAAAGCACTAAAAAACGCATTTGTAGCAATCGGAGGATTCACGAAAAAGCTTCGTTCAGCAATAATTTCTTGTCCGTTTAATTTTACTTCAAAAACTCCAGTACCCGATCCAGCCCAGTATAAATAGGCGCTTTGCACCACATCTTGCGGATTTAAGTCCAAAGTTGCAGAGGATGATGTCAGGATTTCACAGGGATCATTTGCGCCGTTTTCACGCACATTCAAAGTGTTTCCAACGAATGTAAAATCATACCGCCCGTTGAATTGTGTGAGCAATCCCACGTCTTGTGCCTTTACAGAGACGGAAGTTAACAGCAGCATCAATATAATATGAAAAACGATTGATTTCAAATAGTAAGAAAATAAGTGTTTTAAATATACAATATTTTTAGAATATGTTTTTGGAGCTTTATCCTGCTGTCCACTGTATCTTTCCTGCCCGAAACAAAGGGCAGGAAAGGATGCCGTTCCCATCAGGGCTAGGGCACTTGTGCAATATTGATTATTTCGTTTTAAGGAGTAAGAGAAGTGATAATCATTACTCTGCTACGTTCTGACAACTCCTATTTAATACCAGTAACCTTAGATTGCTTCGGATATTTCACGCTATAAATAAATCGTTCTTTTTTCGATTGTCCTTCAGGAACATTCAATGTCCAAAGAAGTTTTCCAATGTCTGAAGTATATTCTGCACTTCCTTTTTCTTCAAGCTCAACCTGAATTCCTTTTTCCTGCGAAACAGGAATTTGATCTAAAATTTCAATTTTGATTGGAACAGATTTTTTGTTTTTTACAACCAAATCATAACCAAAAGTCTGCTTAGTATTTGATCCAATAAATTTAGAAGACGTAAATTCCTTGATTGGAGTTCGCTCAATTACAATACTGTTATCCAATCCCATCGAAATCATTAAAGAATCTGCCGTTACTTCAGGATTGATTTGTAAAGTTCCAACAAATGCTCCTTCAAAAAATATATTTGCTTTACCTGCAATCAAGTTATAGTTTGTCCAATCGCTAATTCTCGCTATCAAAAATACACCTTTGTCCAGTTTTGGAACTGTGTGATATATATACTCTGTAGTCATATCGTAGTTTTTAAGCGCAACTAAGTTTTCCTTACCATCGCTCAAAATTGTCTGTTTGCTTAGAATGTTGAAGTCAATACTTAGTTGGTTTTCAAAAACGGTTGCTTCTTCTATTTGAACACCTGCTACTTTTCCTGCTAGATAACCTATATTCTGTGTAAACTTCGCATCGGGATCACCCTTTATTTTATATATTCCATCTTTATAAAAATCTGCATAAAGAGGATTCAAAATCGGTCGGTTATTGTTCTGACTTGGATTTCCAGTAGAGACGATGATCGAAGCATCTTCCCAATCAACTCCTGTATTTTGATAAATATTTGCATTGTAATTCAGCTGAACATTTTCGGTAATTCCTTTCGAACGCAAATCATACAACGGAGTCCAACCCGCATTATTCACGATGTATTTACAGTCAATCGTCACAGCAGTTGCAGAAGTCGACGATACCTGCAAAATTATATTTCCGCTAGGCTTGTTAAACCTTGCATTCATTTCGCCCAACTGCTTTGAAAGTTTAGAAATCTGCTCTTTTATTGGCTGTTCTCTTTTTTCTAGCGCTCGTAGATTCTTCTGAATATCAAGATATTTTGCCTCGTAAACATTGCTCAACTCAACGACTTGCTGTGGAGTGAAACTTGCATTTCCTCCACCTAAATCTTGATTCTTTGCCAGGATTTCAAGCATTCCGTTCAAGCTATTTCTTTTATCGGTGATTGTTGCTTGCTGATCTACCAAATCCTCCAGTTGAGTCTGACGTTTTTCAGCATTTTTATTATTTACTTTCGATTGCAGATAGTTGTTCTCATATTTAACAGATAGTAAAACCGAATTCGAATTACTAAACTGAATTTGCAAACTTGAAGGAACAATCAATGTCGAAATTCCTGTCAGAACAATCTCTTGCGTGCCTGCTTTGCTAGTAAAGTTTGCTGTCCTACTTATCTGTGCGTTTCGCTTATAAACTTTTACAGCTTTAATTTTGGACGAAACTTCAGTTTGCGCAAACATCGTTAGGTTAGCCAAAGTTAACAGAAGTAAAATATGTAATTTGTTTTTCATCTTGATGGATTATTTGAAAACTGTGTTTTTTTTGGAAGGCTTTTTCAAATTTAGTAAAACAGTTCAGAATTACTGACAAATTATGAAAATGCTTTGCATTAACATGATTATTTATAAATACAGCGAATTTTATAAAATTTAAATTGACTACAGTCCAAGAAGTCGTTGGGTAAAATAAAATGCTTTTATGGCTAATATTCGATAGAGTGAAAATTCAGAATCTGCTGATAAATGCAAAAAAAAATGGTCTCGTGATATCACGAGACCAAATAATTGCATTAGCTGGAAAATTTAAAAAATCTATATTCTATTCAACTCCCTACTATCTACTATATCTTACTTAAACAAATCTTCCATTCCTGGAATCATTGGTAAATCCATTTTTGTAACGGATTCAAGTTCAGCTTCATTTGTTTTTGTCGCTTTTTCTATAGCTTTATTTAAGACTAAAATTAAATAATCTTCCAATTGCTCTTTATCCTCAAGTAAAGCATCGTCAATTGTAATCGATTTGATAGCTCTGTTTGCAGTCAAAGTGATTTTTAGTAATCCATCAGTACTTTGCTCATCAACCATTACAGTATCCAAACGTTTTTTTGTGTCCTCTATATTTTGTTGGGTCTCTTTAAGTTTTCCCATCATTCCCATTAAATCCATCTTGATGTTATTTAAAATTTGTTGAAATACAAAATTACTACATATAATTATCGCTTAACGAACTTTGACGAAAATATCTTATTATTTGTAAATATTTAATTGAAGAAATAATTTCGATTAGATTTCAGGAGCTTTATGGGAGTGAAGATCATCAATATAATTTAATATTATTTCTTCCAATTGTAGAGAGCCATAAATTTTTCTTTAAGCGCTCACATTCCTCTTTTTCCATATTAATTCAGTAATTTTCCAGATTATATTTCAGTATGGTCGATAAGTATCAAATTCGTGGTTATAGTAATGATGACGCAGTAGTTTGGAATGCTTTTGTAAGCAATTCTCCTAATGCGACTTTTCTTTTTAATCGCAGTTTTATGGACTATCATTCAGACAGATTCTCTGATTTTTCTCTGATGATTTTTAGTTCCAAGAAACTTGTCGCAATACTCCCAGCAAATAGGGTAGGAGACACAGTTTATTCTCATCAAGGCTTGACTTATGGAGGACTCGTAGTAACAGATAAGACTAAAATTGATGATGTAATTAGTATTCTGAAAGAGATTTTACAATATCTGGAGCAACAATCGATAAAAGTTCTGCAGATAAAAGTTCTGCCGTCAATTTATTGCAAAGCTCCTTCGGAAGCGATTGAATACGCACTTTTTTTAGCGAAAGCGACATTAATTAGAAGAGAATCAGGATCGACAATTAATCTGAATTCAAAATTTAAATATTCGACACAAAAGAAATATGCTATTTCGGTAGCTTCAAAGAAAGAGCTTTCAATTCAAGAAAATTCCGAACTAGATATTTTTTATAACTTTATTTTAATTCCAAATTTAAAAGAAACCTTTTCCGCAAAACCCGTCCATTCATTAGAAGAAATGCAAAGTTTGCAAAAAGCTTTTCCGAAAAATATTCGAAATTTCTTCGTTTACCACAAGAATGTAATGGTTGCTGGAGCAATTCTTTTTGAAACCGATACACTAGCTCACACTCAATATATTTCTGCGGATAAGTCAAAAATGGAATTGAACGCATTAAATTTCCTTTTTGATTATTTAATAAAAGACGTCTTTCCAAACAAGAAATATTTCGACTTTGGAACTTCTAATATGGAAAACGGTCAAAAATTAAATGCTGGTCTTGCTTACTGGAAAGAGAGTTTTGGAGCTCGAACAATCGTGCAAGATTGCTATAAAGTGGAAACTGCGAATTGCAAATTTTTAAACGATGTTTTTATATGATACAGTTTCTTGATTTAAAAAAGATGAATCAAGCTCACGAGCAGCAATTTGAGCAGAAGCTAAAACAGTTTCTAGCATAAAGCTTTACAAATGGACATATTAATCAAATCTTTCAATAGACCTTATTATTTGGATCGATGTATTCAGAGCGTCTATATGCACTGCATAGGCGAAGATTTGCAAATAAAAGTTTTAGACGACGGAACTCCACAAGAATATCTGGACAAGATTCAACAGAAATTTCCAAGAGTTATAATTTATAAGTCTTTATTCTACAAAGAGAAAGTTGACTTTACAGAAAATGGCGAACGTCCAAAAATACACAATATTCCGATTGATTTATGGATAAAAGTTGCTTCCGAATCATCTCAAAATTTTATTTTACTTGAAGATGATATTTGGTTTACAGAAACCATCAACATCCAAGAATTGCAAAATACAATTGACCAGGAGAATCTAGCTTTTGTTAAACTTTTTTGGCTTGGAAACCCTGTATTAGTTCAGGAGAAATCTTCAGAAATTAAAAATAATCTTCGAATTTTTCAAGCAGATTTATTTGTAGATAATCCTGTTTTATACAATTTCATATTTTATAAATTCAACCGATTTAAAATTCGAAAAACGCTTCAAACTTTAAAAATCCATACTCGAAAAAGGCATTTATCCTATTATTCAATATATTCTGTGGCAGGCGTGGTTTTTAATAAAGATTATTTTGCGGCACTATGGAATTCACATAAAAATGAAGTGGACGAATTTCTTCAACTTTATAATGCGGTAAATTATAAGTTTAAAAATAAAAAAGTTGCTTTTGCTAGGACCGAAAACGAAATCGTGAGAACAGGTTTTTCATCTTCGGCGACAAATCAATTTAAAATTTTTGACGATGTTAATGTTGATATGTTTCGTTTTAATAAAATTCTAAACGATTCTTGGTTGAACGGTGATTTTGATTCAATGTCAAATTTCCCAGCAGATTTCTCGCAAGAAAAAATTGCTGAGATTTTGAAAAATTCGAGCGATAAAAGTATAACTATCGAAGAATGGCAGAAGTGGGTAGCGAAATTTAAAAACCAGTTTATAGCTTTTGGCTGTCAAATCGACTAAAATGGAAAACAAATCGCAAGATAGTTCTCACGGAACCATTTTAAAAGGCACAGGTGTTTTTGGCATTATGCAGTTTATGAAGATGGGTATTGGCGTAGTGGGAGCTAAGTTTGTTGCTGTTTTTCTAGGCCCTGCCGGAATTGGGATAGTAGGACTACTTATGAATACTCTCAACATTATTGGCTCACTTACCAACTTTGGTTTTGCTGTCACGAGTGTTCGTCAAATTGCGGTTGCCGAAGCCGACGATTCACCAGAAGCTTTGCCTAAAACTATATTTGTACTACAAAGAATAGCTTTGTTCACAGGACTTCTGGGCGCTATTTTGACCATTGCATTCAGTAAACTGCTGAGTCAGTGGACTTTTGGAAGTTCAGAATACACAATGTGGTTTATTGCTTTATCAATTAACTTTTTTTTCACGAGTTACACTACGAGTCGAGCAGCGATCTTGCAAGGAAGAAGGATGCTAAAAGCCATCGCATTCTCGACCGTTACTGCTTCGGCGGCAATTACCGCTGTTACAATTCTACTCTATTACTTACTAGGTTTTGATGGAATTGTTCCCGTTATTTTGCTTTCTAGCTTTATCAATTTGATTGTAAATGTTTATTACACTCGAAAATTTAAAAGTCAGGAATTCACCGAAGGATTTTCGAAATTATATCAAGAGTCACTACCAGTTTTAAAGCTCGGATTGTTACTTTCAATAAATGTTATATTTGGTTATATCTGTACATTTTTAATCAAATTGTATCTGAATAATAATGGCGAATCTTCTCAAATTCTGGGGTTTTATGAGGTGAGTACTGTATTTCTGCTTTCGTATGTTGGACTTATTTTTACATCAATGTCAATGGATTTCTACCCGAGATTAACCGCTATTAATAGCGATCGAAAAACTGTCAATAAGCTGGTCAATGATCAGATTGAGATTGCTTTGTTACTGATAACACCTGCAATACTCTTTCTATATCTCACAGCGCCGTTTATAATTCAAATTCTCTATACAAAAGAATTTTTACCAGTATTTCTAATTTTTCAAGCTGCTTTACTTGCCATAATTATCAAAGCCTCCGCTTGGCCTCTGGCGTTTATTATATTGGCAAAAGGAGATAGGAAGCAGTATTTTAAACAAGAACTGGTCAGCGATTTTCTTAATGTCAGTCTTACAATTATGTTTTACAATTACTTTGGACTGGTCGGAATAGGAGTGGCGATGCTTTTGAATTATGTTTTGTACGGAATCTATGTTTACTTCATCGTGAACAAAAAGTATAACTTTTATTTCAGAGGTGATGCTTTCAAGATTTTTATTGTTTCGATTATTTTGGGAAGTTTAAGCAGTATTGCAGTATTCGTTCTCCCGAATCCATATAAGAGTATAGTGATTGGAATTGTTTTTCTCTTATCGCTTGTGTTCTCGTATAATTCATTGGACAAGCGTATCGGAATGAAAAGTATATATTTCAAAATTCGATCTAAACTGAGAAGGTGATGAGTAAGCAAATTTATCCTGCCTTAACTGGACTGCGCGCTATGGCGGCATACATGGTTTTTCTGCATCACTACAATCCGATTAGTGAAACAGATTTTACTGTCCTGCATAAGTTTTCTGGTCAATTTCACGTTGGAGTAAGTATCTTTTTTGTACTCAGTGGCTTCCTGATTGCTTACAGATATATGGATTCTAAGAATTTCCATTTTGGCCGCTATATGGTCAACCGAGTGGCTCGAGTGTATCCTATTTATTTTATTCTAACGACATTAACTTTTTTGGGTACTTGGTATTATAAACAACAGTCGTCATTTGATTGGGCATCATACGGAATGAATATTTCCTTTCTTCGAGGTTTTTTCGACGATTTAAAATTCACGGGAATTGCTCAAGGCTGGTCTTTAACAGTAGAAGAAACATTTTATTTTACAGCACCTTTATTTTTCATCTTACTCAAAAAATCAAAATATTACTTAATAATTCTTCCAATTGTTATTCTAGCTATAGGTTTCGGCATTGTTAATTTCTTGGGAAACTCACTCTCTTTTGGATTTTTCGCATCTGAAAACTTCCTGCTAGAATATACTTTCTTAGGACGCGTTTTCGAATTTTTTATCGGAATATCAATCGTGTTTGTAATGAAAAAAAGTGAGTCACTAACAAAGTCTGGATGGTTTACTTATGGAGGACTTGCGATGATGGCAATTTGTATTTACTTAATGTCAAATCTAGATAATGACGGAGCAGCTTCCGAAAAAGTTCCGTTCTATTTCGTTTACCTTTTAATTCTACCATTGCTTGGAATTGCGCCTTTATTATTCGGACTTATTCAAGAAAGCACGATTATAAAGCAGCTGTTTTCCAATAAGGTTGCGGTGCTTTTAGGCAAAAGTTCTTATGCTTTTTACTTGGTGCATATGGGAATTTTTAAATTTAAATTAGATACTATAACCGATAATTTATGGGTGATTTTTATAATTTTAAATCTGCTAGCAATTGGAATATACTTGCTAATAGAAAAACCTTTAAACAGAATTATCAGAGCTCGATTTACTTAAAAAAAGCGCAATTTTAATTCAAGTGGAATGTATTTAAGGAATAAACTATAATGTTTGGTATGCAATGCCTTGGTCATTTCGTAATGCATTCGTCGTAAAAGAGCCTTATTTTCTTTTCTACTTTTATTCAATTTCATTGCTTTTTGAATAATTTTGAAGGAAGAATTGTTCATTTTGATAGTTCTTGCATCATTTTTCCTGAAAATAATACTTCCCATTGATGACTTTAATTCTCGACGAGTCACTAATATTTTATCAAGAAAATAAAAAGGATAGGTGCGTGATCCCCGAATCCAAATATCCAAATCTTCAAATGCCAAAGTCTCGTCATAACCGCCTAATTCGTCAAGCATAGTTCGCTTCATCATTGCAGTCACCGAGCAAATTTTGTGTTTTTGATTGATGATGTCAATATAAACATCACCGCTATTAGGAGGATTTATCGCTGATAATTGATCATTTACAGGATAATAATATCCTAAATCTTTGTCATTCTCATCAATCAGTTTCATATTCCCATAAACCAGTCCAGCATCTTGATGATCGCGAAAACCTTGAATTTGATTTGCTACACAATCAGGTTTTAAAATGTCATCTGCCGCAAGATCTATAATAAATTCTCCTTTCGATCTACCAAAAAGCGAATTGAAGGTTTTGGTATTTCCGAGATTAACCGTATTTTTAGTAAAGTGAATTTCAGGATGATTTTGCAACCATTTCTGTATTACCTTCCCTGAATTATCCGGACTGCAATCGTCTGCTATCAAAAGTTCTATGTTTTTGTAAGTCTGATTTACCACAGAATCTAAGGCTTGCGTAACAAATTTTTCGTGATTATAGCTTAGACAAATAATGCTAACCAATGGCATACTTTGCATAAAGATTGTAATATTGTAGTTTAGATGTAAATTTAGCTATTCATAAATAATATGCAAGATAAGAAGATAAAAATTGCTTTGTTGGCGTACCGTCTTAGTGGCGGCGGACTTGAAAAAGTGATGTCTTCCTTGTCAATATATTTTTCAAAAGTTGGCTTAGATGTCCACAATATTGTACTCGAAGATTTTGTCGAATATCCTTACGGAGGAATTTTGCTAAATCTCGGAATCGGTAAGTCGGAGAATCAAAGTGTGACTGAAAAAGCCAAATCATTTTTAGCTTTAAAGAATTATATTGACACCAATAACTTTGATAACATCATAGATTTTAGGTACAGATTGCAACCTTTCAAGGAATTGCTTTACGCTAAATTTATTTTCAAATCCAATACCATTCTAACCGTCCACAGTTCCAAAATCAAAACTTATTTGCCTGACAATTCATTTGTTACAGAAATGATTTGCGATGGTAAAAAGATAGTTTGTGTTTCCAATAAAATTCAAGAATTGGTAGAGGAGAAGCATCGTCTTAAAAACTGTACCACGATTTATAATCCTATCGATTTAGAAATTGTAGCTCAAATGACAAGTGAAGAGATTGGTATTGACTCCGAATTTATAATTGCAATTGGCAAATATGATCAGCATAATGTCAAGCAATTGGATTTACTTATTGGCGCTTTCGCGAAATCGATTCTGCCGCAATCAAGCATTAAGTTGATGCTTTTGGGAGCAGGTGAGAATCCTCATTTGATTAAAGTTGCTAGAAAATATCAAATTGAAAATTTAGTAATCTGGAAAGGTTTCGATTCTAATCCTCATAAATATATCAGTAAAGCTAAATTTCTAGTTTTAAGTAGCAAGTATGAAGGGTTCGGGATGGTGCTTGTTGAAGCTTTAGCAAACAAAATACCAGTAGTATCTTTTGACTGCATTGCAGGACCAAATGAAATTATCACACACGAGCACAATGGACTTTTAGTTAAAAACCAAGATTTTGATGCTATGACCCACTCACTGAATCGGTTTGTCCAAGATCAAGAATTATACGAGCACTGCAAATCCAATGCATATCAAAGCGTGCAACGTTTTTCGATAGAACTAATTGGAAAACAATGGCTCGACTTATTAAAAATAGAATTAAATTCGTCTTATGAATATTGATATTATAAAAATCCCCAAGATTGAGGATCCACGCGGAAATCTATCTGTAATTCAAGAAGATATTCTTCCATATACTTTCAAACGAATTTACTATTTATACGATGTTCCAAGTGGTGCCTATCGCGGTGGACATTCGCATATTGCACAAAAAGAATTTTTAATTGCCCTTAGCGGAAGCTTTACAGTAGTCTTAAATGATGGTAAAGAAATTCGCACTGTCACCCTTAATAAGCCCAACGAGGGACTGCTTATTCACGAAGGAATTTGGCGAGAACTGATGGATTTCTCTAGCGGATCTGTTTGTCTTGTAGTGGCATCAGGTGTTTATGAAGAGGAAGATTATATCAGAGAATTTGATGAATTTACCGCGCAAGTCATTTCCTAATTATAGATAGAAAAATCGATTCCATTGCGTCTTAGCGACTGTTTAATTTTTAGCAGCAATAGAAGTAAGCCTTTCGGAAAAATGTATAAAGTCTTCGATTTGACTGAAAGATTTGACTTTGAAATTTGGTTGTAAAGTGATTTCGACACTTCCGAAGCACCAGCCATTTTATATTGCATAGCATATTCCATTCGGTAGAGATCTAGATATTTCTTTAAGCTTTTATTGGTGTTTTCCTCTTCTTTATATTCATCGAATCTTTTAATTGTCTTTTCCAAAATTGCAGTTTTTGATAAACTTCCTTCTATAAAATGTAGGTAACTCGAGGTCAATTTATTTCCGATAATTATTTGGCAATGCAAAGCTATCCGAATCCACATATCAGTATCTTGACCACTAGAAATATATTTTTTAAAATTTCCGACATCTGCAAAAACAGTTTTCGGAAGTGCTATAGAAATTGAACTTGCTACCGCATAACGCAAGCTTGCAGCAAAATAATCTTCGACTACTCCCTCGTAATCATCTGCAATTCCGAAAAAGGACGGTTGATACGTGCTACCATTTGCAAAGATAAGTTGGTATCGATTCGCATACATTCCAGCACTGGGAAAGCGTTCGATTAGATTTTTAAGTTCTTTCAAGTGATTGTCAAACCATAAATCGTCTGCATCTAAAAATGCAATATATGGAGATTCAGCTTTTTCTATTCCCAGATTTCTAGCAGCCGCAGCACCTTGGTTTACTGTAGAAAAATATTTGATTCTAGAATCTGGAAAACCTTGTACAATATGCTCGCTGTTATCTGTCGATCCGTCGTTTATAATTATAATTTCAAAATCGGCAAAGCTCTGCTTCAAAACTGATTCTAGTGTTGGAGCAACATATTTTTCTTTATTAAAAAGGGGAATAACAACCGAGAAAAATGGCATCGAATTAAGTTTTATCAAAGATAGTATTTACTTTAAATAGTTTGAGCTTGACTCAATATGTTTTTGATCGGTAGCTTTTTGCGTTAAATCGAAATTTTAAAATATCTCATAGTACTTACTAGGAGATGCTATAGAGTGGTAGATTTTTATTTTGTATTTTTGTCATTGCCGATGCCACAAAAAAAACTACATATCATTTGTTTTGATAATCCATATCCACCAGTTTATGGAGGTGTTATAGACGTTTTTTATAAGATAAAGGCTCTTCATCAAATAGGTGTAAAAATTAATTTGCACTGTTTTGTTGATGAAATTCCCACTGAAACATCGGTGCTAGAAAGCTTGACTGAGAATTGCTATTTTTATAAGCGAAATAAAAGCATATTAAAATTGTTTTCGACAAAGCCATTTTCTGTCACATCTAGGAGACATAAAATGCTTGCAAAAAATCTAAAAAAAGATAACGCTGATATTTTATTCGAAGGACTGCAGTCTACGTCCGTAGTACGTGCACGATGTTTTAAAGATAGAAGTCTGTACTTGAGACTTCATAATCTTGAAAATAATTATTATAAAGGTTTACTCCAAAGTGAAACTAATCTGCTCAAAAAGATTCTCTACTTTACTGAGTCTTATAAGTATGAAAAGTATCTAAAGAACTTAGCAGAATTTTGTTGTGTTTTTACTTTGTCTTCTTTTGAAACGGATGTAGTAAATAAACTATATCATAATGCCGAGTATATTCCGGTTTTTCACGGAAATGAAAAAGTAACAAACTCTTCAGAATTTGGAGATTATGCTTTTTACAATGGTGATTTAAGAATTTCAGATAATAAAAAAGCTGCTGATTTTCTGATAGATGTTTTTCAAGTCGTAGAAAATTATCCACTTATAATTGCGTCAAGTATAGAAAATTATGCGCTGACAAAAAGATGTGAGAAACTTAAGAATGTAAAATATGTGCTTATAGAAAATCAAGAACATCTTGATAAATTATCTCAAAATGCTCATATTAATGTAATGCTATCTTTTCAAGAATCGGGAACTAAATTGAAAGCGATCAATGCACTTTTTCAAAGTAGGCACTGCATAATAAATAAAAATATGCTTGACGATAAAGGGCTACAACAGCTCTGTGAAGTAGTTGAGACTAAAGAAGATTTTATAAAAGCTGTAGAAGACCTGAAGTCAAAGCCTTTTCGGGATCATGATTCTAGAAAGCTTGTTTTGAACGAGGTTTTGGATGATATGATAAATGCTAAAAAGATGTACAGTTTTATTGCTTAATATTAGAATGTTATGCGGAATTTTCTAAATAAGTAAAATACCATAGCTCCCGTTGCCTCCGGCAGTTCGCTTCGCTCGGGTGTGCAGGTCCTTTATTAGCAAAATTAGAGGTTTTGCGCTTAAAGATTGGAGCGGATAGCGGGACCCGAGCAAAGCGAACGGGTACAGCAAATAGCTCCATAAAATATATGAAAAAAGGCGAACTGCATGATACAGTTCGCCTTAATCTTTTTAAGGAAATATAAATTTAATTCTTTACAATTTTCAGAGTTTTCACAGCCGATCCAACTGCAACTTTTACGATATACGCACCTGAAGCAAAATCTGACAAAGAGATTGTTTCTGTTTGAGAAGACAATTTTTGAGTCAATACATTTTGACCTAAAGTATTGTATACTTCAACATTTGTCAAACTACCGTCTGTAGAATTCAACGCCAAAGTGTGATTTTGTTGATTAAAGAAGTGTTTGAAATTTACATTTGATGTAAAATCATTTGTAGAAAGAACTTCCGCATTTGTTCTAAAATTATCGACGTAAGCAAATCCATTGTAATTATCGTGAATGAATCTAACTTGAGAGACTGCGCCATTTGATGCCATCTCACCTTCATAAATTTCTACACCATCGACAAAAAACTTTACAGTCTGGCCGATAGTTTGGATTTTCAGGTTGTACCAAGTTAATGGTGTCCATGCAAAGGCAGTATTCGCAATTGCTATCATTCCTGGATTTTGACCTTTTACCAAAACGTTTGCTAGACCATCATAGGCAAAATTGATGTATGTACGGTACCTATTTTCTACTACATCAACTAGGCCAAAAAGGAGACTCATACTTTGACTATTGCGTTCGCTGATGTAAATATCTGCCGAAAAAGTTGCGTTGTCATTAGCGATTGCTTGTGGATACGTGTAAAATCCTCCGATAACAGGATTTACTTGACCTGAAACCGAAGGTTCTTTTGTTAGTTTTAGAGATTGTGTCCCTTCACTGAATAGATCAGTTGAAATAACTTGATTTTCAACAAATGTTTCGTCTTCGAATTGTGTTACGCTCCAGTTGTTTTGTCCATTAATGCTTCCTGTCGTGTAGCCTTCTGACGTTTCAAAAGAGATAACTTGCGCACCTGCTGCAAAAGAAACGGCAAAAGCAGCAGCCACGAATAAAGTAGTTTTGATCATAATATTCTTTTGTATTTAGTTTTTAAAATGCGAATTCAAGCTTTAAAAACCGTGTGCCCAAACGTGAACTGCCGCTCAAATGTTAAAGTATAGTATTAGCTATCTGCAAAGGGGTAATTACTGCTCCTTCAATTTTGCAAAATATCCTAGTCTATACATATCAAAAACTGTCATTGACGGATTTGCAGATAGAAGATTGATTTCCATATCTTTCTTGAAATATGAGAATAGTTGACTCATGGTTTTGGTAAGCCCATATTTTTCAACTGTGGCGAATTGCTTTAGTAGTCGGTTTTCGCCTTTAACCATTTCAAAGTTTGTCAGGTAATCTAGATTTTCTATTCCAATTTTGGTTTTCTTTAGAAACACTTTTGAGCTATCTAAATTGATATGCATTGCTGGATTTTCGATGTGGAAAATCGGGATATTTTTCAATTTCAGATCATGGAAAAACACAAGATCTTCGTAGCCGTATTTGGTGATAATTGCCGAAAATCTATTTTCTTTAAAAACTTCTCTGCTAATAAGGAGATTGGAGGTCAGCGAAGACTGATAGGGTTTCATTTGCCTGTTTTCGGCAGAAAGACTTTCGCGTTTATAACCATAAACCCACCGAAGTGTATACGAATGATCTGGACGCTCTTTTTTATAATTAATACCGCCGTAGCAAACTGAAATTTCAGGATTTTTTATTGTTGTTAAATAATTTTCAATAAAGTTATCTGAAATTGGCATCACGTCGCAATCTAAAATAAGAAGCCACTCGTACTGTGATTTTTTATAAAGTGAATTTATATTCTTGCCCCTACCAATATTTTCTTCGTTAATGAAAAAGCTGCAGTTTTCGAGAATTACAATTTCATTATTATCAATGTTGTGGATAGATTGAGAACCATCGTCTTGACAAAGGATTTCAAATGGAATTTCTAGTGCGCGACACTCATTCCATAGTCTAAGGACCAAAGGAAAAACATTGTACTTGTATGTCGGAATTAATATTGATAGCATTTATACGGTTCTTTGTACGACCTCAAATATAGATGCATTTTCGCATTTAAGTGTTTTTGCAGGAAACTTTAAGATTAAAGCATAATCGTGCGTAGTCATAATTACAGTTTGCCCCTTTTCATTAATTTTTCGCAGCACTTCCATAATCTCTACACTTGTCTGCGGATCTAGATTTCCAGTTGGCTCATCTGCGAGGATAAGTTCAGGGTCATTAAGTAAAGCACGCGCAATTGCTACACGTTGTTGCTCTCCACCAGAAAGTTGATGTGGCATTTTATGTGCAAAAGTTAGTAAGTCTACACGATCAAGAACTTCATTGATTCTCTCGTCCATCGATGCTTTGTCTTTCCATCCTGTGGCGCGTAGTACAAAATGCATATTGTCATAAACATTGCGGTCTGGAAGTAATTTGAAATCCTGAAATACTATTCCAATTTTACGACGCAGATAAGGAATATTACTTTCTTTTAGTTCTGCTAGATCATATCCTACAATGGTTGCTTGACCTTCTTGCAATGGCATATCTGCATAAAGAGTTTTCATTAAACTACTTTTTCCAGATCCTGTTTTTCCGATAATGTAGATAAATTCTCCGCGTTGCACTTCAAGACTTAAATTAGATATAATAACACGGGTATCTTGTGAGATTGTAACATTTTGCAAAAAAACAATTGGTTCTGCCATTTTTATATGTTTAAGGGGTAAAAGTAATAAGTTAAGTGGCGGATTCAAAGCTAATTTTTCAAATAATACTCCCACATCGAAATATGGTCTTACAATGCCTTCAATTTTTATTGTTTACTAATTTTTGTTAAAAGAATGTGTATAATAATTGTTAAGATGTTGCCGTTATCAGTTGCAGATTCTTACTTTTGAATTTTTGATAAAAACCCATAGAAAATGCATAAATACGCTCGATTATTATTTACTGTTTCGCTATTTACTGTCGCCACAGTCTCCGCGCAAAACTCTGAAATTTACACTCACGAGTTAAAAGATTACGACAAAGCACTTTACCTCTACAATAACAAACAATATCTATCGGCTCAAGTACTTTTTGATAAAGTTAAAGCAGAATCTAACAACTCTGACGTGCAAGGAGATTGTGCTTATTATAGTGCAAATGCTGCAATACGTCTTGAGCAACAAGATGCAGATTCCAAAATGGAGAATTTTGTTCGCGACTATCCAAGTAGTACCAAGCAAAATCAAGCCTATATTGAAGTGGCTCATTTTTATTTTGAGCAAGGAAAATATCCGCAAGCTTTAAGCTGGTTTGATAAAGTTGACGAAAATTCTCTTAGCAAAAAAGATCAGGAGCGTTTTGACTTCCAAAAAGGATATGCTTTTTTCTCTGCTAAAAAGAAGAAAGAAGCTACAACGTACTTTTCTAAAGTTCAGAATTCTAAAGAATATGGATCTCAAGCTAAATATTACTTAGGTTTTATGGCTTATGAAGGTGATGACTATAAGGAAGCAACGAAATATTTTGATGAAGTTTCTGGAGAAGAAAAGTACAAGGAGAAGCTTTCGTATTTTCAAGCAGATATGAATTTCAAACTAGGGAAATTTGATAAGGCTATTGAATTAGGAAAGGCGGCTATGGCCAAAAGTAATGCGATCGAAAAATCTGAATTAAATAAGATTATCGGAGAAAGCTATTTCAACCTTGAAAAATATTCTGAAGCAATCCCGTATCTAAATCAATATAAAGGTAAAAAGGGAAAGTGGAATAATACAGATTACTACCAATTAGGATATGCTTACTATAAACAAAATGATTTTGAAAATGCAATTGCGCAGTTTAATAAAATTGTAGGAGGAAATGATTCAGTTGCTCAAAACGCTTACTACCATTTAGGAGAAAGCTATTTGAAAACTAATAAGAAACTTCAAGCTTTGAATGCTTTTAAAAACGCTTCAGAAATGACGTTCAACGAACAAATTCAAGAAGACGCCGCTTTAAACTATGCGAAAGTAAGTTATGAAATAGGAAACTCGTACCAAGCTGTACCTGATGTGTTGAATGCCTTTATTCAAAAATATCCAAAATCTCCAGCTAAACTTGAGATTGAAAATCTTTTGATCGATTCATATATCACTTCAAAAAACTACCAAGGCGCTTTAGATTTATTAGAGAAAAATAAATCTTCTAATAAAGCAGCATACCAAAAAGTTGCATTTTATAGAGGTTTGGAATTATATACTGACGGAAATTATTCTGAAGCTCTAAAATTATTTTCGAAATCGATCAACGAACCTCGTGATGCTAAATTTTTGGCAAGAGCTACTTTTTGGAAAGCAGAAACAGAATATGTATTAGATAATTTCAGTACAGCTCTTATTACTTACAAACAATTTATGAATTCGGCGGAAGCCAAAAACACTCCAGAATTTAAGAATAGCAATTATAATATTGCTTACACGTATTTTAAATTAAAAGATTATGATCAAGCGGGAGATTATTTCCAAAAGCAAATCGATGCTTCGCCAAAAGAAAATGTGCGTCTTAACGATTCTTACTTAAGACTGGGTGACAGTCGTTTTGTTTCGGCAAAATATTGGCCAGCGATGGATGCTTACAACAAAGCGATCGAACTAAAAAGCATAGATGCGGATTATGCTGCTTACCAAAAAGCAATTAGCTACGGATTTGTCGCTAGAAACGACAGAAAAATTGAAGATCTGAACAAATTTCTCGATCAGTTTCCCAAGTCATCTTATAGAGATGATGTAATGTTTGAACTTGGAAACACGTATATCGCTGAGAACAAAACTGACCTAGGATTAAAAACTTACGACAAGTTGGTTTCTGAATTTAAAAACGGAAATTATAGTTCGAAAGCAATTTTACGCCAAGGATTGGTTTATTACAATGCTGAAAAAGATAATGACGCTTTGGCGAAATTTAAAAAAGTAGCTGCGGAATATCCACAATCTCCAGAAGCGCTAGAAGCAGTTGCAACAGCAAGGCTTATATATATGGACTCAGGAAGAGTTAACGAGTATGCTGTTTGGGTAAAAACTCTAGCATTTGTTGAAGTTACTGATGTAGAATTAGACAATGACACTTACAATAGTGCAGAGAAAAAATACCTTCAGAATGAAACTAAACCCGCAATTGCAGCCCTTTCATCTTATATCTCCACTTTTCCAAACGGTATCCACGCATTAAAAGCGAACTTCTACTTAGCACAATCATACTTTAATGATGGATCGGCAAACAATGCGATTGCAAATTACGAGTATGTGGTTGGTAAGCAAAGAAGTGAATTTACAGAGCAGTCACTTGCAAGATTGGGCGAGATTTATATTAAGAAAGCTGATATTGCGAAAATTCTCTCAACATTAAAAAGATTAGAGACAGAAGCTGACTTCCCGCAAAACGTAACTTTTGCGCAGGCGAATTTGATGAAAACTTACTACGAGCAGAAAGATTACAGCAATGCTGAAATTTATGCTACCAAAGTTTTAAGCAATCCTAAAACAGATGCAAAAGTAAAAGCCGATGCACAAATTATCGTAGCTCGTTCTGCAATCAAAACAAATGATGAGTCAAAAGCTCGTACTGCATACGCGAATTTATTAAGTATCGCTACAGGTGAACTTGCAGCAGAGGCATTATTTTATGATGCATACTTTAAAAATAAAGATGGAAAGTTTGAAGTATCAAATGCGGCGGTTCAAAAACTAACTAAAAATTATTCAAGCTATAAATATTTTGGAGCGAAAGGACTGATTGTAATGGCTAAAAACTTTTACGGTTTGCAAGATAGTTTTCAAGCGACTTATATTCTGGAAAGTGTAATCAAAAATTTCACAACTTATCCAGATGTTATTGAAGAAGCTAAAACTGAACTTGTAAAAATTAAAGGAGAAGAGTCGAAAACCAATTCATCAGTTCAAAATTAAAGAGCATTTTTTGTTCATTAAGTTTCCATTCGATTGATATTTTATAAAAGAAAATTATGATTTTAAATAAAAAATATAGTACTGCATTATTAATTCTATTAGCTGCGCAAACATTGTTTTCGCAAAAGAAAGATGAGAATATCGGTACTGAAGTTGTCAATGTTGTAAAACCTTATACACCTACTATTTCGGATGCTTTCAAACTGAAAGAGACTCCAAAAATGGATGATGAAGACAACACCAAGAAAGAAGAGATAAAGTATAACATCTTTTCATTTCCTGTAGCGTCGACTTTCACGCCAAGCAAAGGACGTGCGGCAGGAGTTGATAGAAAGAAGTCAGAACAATTATTCAGCAATTTTGCTACCATAGGTCTTGGAAACTACGGAACAATTTTAGGTGAACTTTACGTAACGCAACCTGTAGGCGATAATAGTTATGTAAGTGGAATGCTTAGACATTTATCATCAGAAGGCGGAGTGAAAAATATTTTTCTAGATGATGATTATAATGATTCATCACTTGACCTCACTTATGGATACAATGTTCAGAATCTAACTTGGAAAGTTGATGCGGGATATCAAAATCAGTCTTATAACTGGTACGGACTTCCGAGAGGATTTGCCGCAAGTTTGAGTCCAGAAGCAATTGGTTCCATAATCGGTAATATTAATCCTGAGCACACTTATCATAATATACATGTAGGATCTGTGGTGGAATTAGGTGAAAGTATGTTTAGCAGAGTAGAAGTGAAGTACAATCGCTTTTGGGATTCTTATAAATCAGAAGAAAATAGATTGATCATCAAACCGAAGTTTAGTTTTGATATCAATGATTTACAGATCCAAACTAACTTTGTAGTTGATTATGTAGGTGGGAGTTTCAATCAACCTCACTATGCAATTACGCCAGCTGAATATGGTTTTGCCAACATCGGAGTGCAACCAAGTTTTTCTTTAGTTAGGAATGATTGGTCTTTCAATATTGGTGCATCAGTTTTCTATAGTATGGATGTCGAAAATGATAAAAGCAGTTTATATATTTATCCAAATGTTACAGCATCGATTGATTTAGTGGGAGATTTAATGGTGTTTTATGCTGGAGCAGAAGGTGGATTGCAGCAAAATTCTTATAGAGAATTTAGCAATATCAATCCTTATATTTCTCCAGAATTTGGAGTTGCTCCAACAGATAAGCAATATGATTTTTTTGCAGGACTTAAAGGAAAATTGGCAAGTAGTGTTGGGTACAACATACGTGCATCTTATACAAACGAGCGTAACAAAGCTTTCTTTAAAAGCAATGATTATATAGAACAAGCGGTTTTACCAAGTTATGCGTTCGGAAATTCATTCGGAATAGTTTACGGTGACTTAAGAACAATATCTTTCTACGGAGAGTTGAAAGCAGATTTTTCAGATAAAATTTCTGTAGGTGTAAACGGAAGTTTTAGTGACTACGGCGTAGAGGGCGTTGCCGAAGCTTGGAATATGCCAGCAATTAAAATTGGTGCTAATGTTGAGGTTGCTTTTACAGATAAAATTTCTGCTGGTGCAGACTTTTTTTTCACTGGAGAGCGTAAAGATGTTCAGCAGTTTTCAAGTGTAATTGGCGATTCAAGTGTTAGAACTTTAGAAAGTTATTTTGATGCCAACATCCACGTTCATTATAAATTCAACGAACGTTTAAACTTTTTTATTAGGGGAAATAATTTGGCTAACAAAAGCTACGAAAAATGGCTTGACTATCCTGTGCAAGGATTGCAAGGTGTAGTTGGTGCAAGCTATAAGTTTGATTTTTAATATAATTCTGTATTATAAAATCTCCTTCTATGACTTTTAAAGAAAATGTTTGTGCGTATTATGCGCTAAATATTCAGGATAAGATTGATGTATTTAAAGATATGATCTCGGCCCTTACTGAAGATGCAATGAATGATAGTAAGGGTTCTGCCGGGGATAAGCATGAGACAGCTTTATCTATGATGCATCTTGAGCAGGAGAAATTAAATTATAAGATATTGGAGAATATCGCTGCAAAAAAAGTCTTTGACGAGATTAACTTCGGCAGAGAATCTGACAAAGTTATTCTGGGGAGTCTTGTCCAAGCGAATTCGACATTTTTCCTTCTTTCGGTAGCTTTACCGAAGACGATCATTGACGGTCAAACTATTTATGGACTTTCGTCCGAATCGCCTTTGGCGAAAGCCTTGATTGGGCAAAAAATAGGGCATAAATTCAACATTAATTCAAGCGAATATGTGATTAATGATATCTTATAAATCTGGGTAATAATATATTTTGGCAATTTCCGAATCTGAAAACATGAACCGCAGTGATGCGGTTTTTTTGGCTCTAAGCATTTGGAAATGACAGTAAATAAGTGTTAAATGTTGATAACTTCCGTACGTTTTATGGCATTAAATCTTATAAATTCAGTACGATTTCTTATATTTGCGTGTTAGAAAAAAATCACATCAGAGAACAAAATAATATGAGCGAAGAAGTTAATAAAAATAATTACTCAGCAGACAGTATTCAGGCATTAGAAGGAATGGAGCACGTAAGAATGCGTCCTTCGATGTATATTGGAGATATTGGAGTTCGAGGTCTTCACCACTTGGTGTACGAAGTTGTTGATAACTCTATTGACGAGGCTATGGCGGGGCATTGTGACACGATTACCGTTACAATCAACGAGGATAATTCCGTAACTGTTTTAGACAACGGTCGTGGTATTCCAATCGATATGCACAAGAAAGAAGGTGTTTCGGCACTGGAAGTTGTAATGACAAAAATTGGTGCAGGTGGAAAATTTGACAAGGACTCTTACAAAGTTTCTGGTGGACTTCACGGTGTAGGTGTTTCGGTTGTAAATGCATTATCAAAACATTTGCGCGCAACTGTTTACAAAGATGGAAAGGTATGGGAACAAGAATATGAGCGCGGTAAGCCTTTGGCTCCCGTACACGAAATTGGAACGACAGATAAAAGAGGAACGGAAGTTACCTTCTATCCTGACGAAACAATTTTCACTCAGACAGTAGAATTTAATTATGATACTCTGTCTGCTCGTATGCGTGAGCTATCTTACTTGAATAAGGGAATTACAGTAATTTATACAGACAAGAGAGAATTAGATAAAGATGGTAATTTTATTCAAGAAATATTTCATTCTGACGAAGGTCTAAAAGAATATATCAGATACCTTGATGGAAACAGAGAGCCAATTATTTCGCACGTTATTAGTATGGATAATGACAAAGGCGAAATTCCAGTTGAGGTTGCCTTGATCTATAATACAAGCTACACAGAAAATATATTTTCTTACGTAAATAATATTAATACGCACGAGGGTGGTACGCACCTTCAAGGTTTTAGAACAGGTCTAACAAGATCTCTTAAGAAATATGCTGATGCTTCTGGAATGTTGGACAAACTGAAATTTGATATTTCAGGAGATGACTTTCGTGAAGGACTTACAGCTATTATCTCTGTAAAAGTTCAAGAGCCACAATTTGAAGGACAGACAAAAACCAAACTTGGAAATAGAGAAGTAGTTTCTCCAGTTTCACAAGCTGTAGGTGATATGATTGAAGCATATTTGGAAGAAAATCCAAATGATGCTCGTATCATTGTTCAAAAAGTAATTCTAGCTGCTCAAGCACGTCACGCGGCTAAGAAAGCCCGTGAAATGGTACAGCGTAAAACCGTAATGGGTGGGGGTGGACTTCCAGGAAAGCTTTCTGATTGCTCTGAGCAAGATCCTGCAAAGTGTGAAGTATATCTTGTTGAGGGAGATTCAGCAGGTGGTACTGCAAAGCAAGGTCGTGACCGATCTTTTCAAGCTATTTTACCGCTTCGGGGTAAGATTTTGAACGTTGAGAAAGCAATGCAGCATAAAGTTTTTGAAAACGAAGAGATTAAAAATATTTTTACAGCTTTGGGAGTTACAGTAGGTACTGCGGAAGATGCAAAAGCTTTAAATATTGAAAAGCTACGGTACCATAAAGTAATTATTATGTGTGATGCCGATGTGGATGGAAGCCACATCGCAACACTTATTCTTACTTTCTTCTTTAGATTCATGAGAGAATTGATCGAGAATGGTCATATCTATATTGCTGCTCCCCCTTTATACCTTGTCAAAAAAGGGAATAAAAAAGAGTATGCTTGGAATGATGATGATCGCGATTCTGCAAATGCTCGTATGGGTGGAAGTGCAAATATTCAGAGATACAAAGGTCTTGGAGAGATGAATGCTGAGCAATTGTGGGAAACTACTATGGATCCAGAATACAGAACGTTGCGTCAAGTTACTATTGATAGCCTAGCAGAAGCTGACCGTGTCTTCTCTATGCTAATGGGGGATGAAGTTCCTCCTCGTAGGGAATTTATTGAGAAAAATGCAGCTTACGCTAAAATTGACGCTTAAGTAGACAAATTTATTTTAAATTGCATTTGCAAAATAGTTGCATTAATAATATAAATGTCATAGAATATGAAAGTAACAATAGTAGGCGCAGGAAACGTAGGTGCAAGTTGTGCAGATGTAATTTCTTATAGAGGAATTGCAAGTGAAGTTGTTTTACTAGATATAAAAGAAGGTTTTGCCGAAGGTAAGGCTATGGATATAATGCAGTGCAGCAGTAATACAGGGTTTAATACTGTAGTAAGTGGTGTAACAAACGATTATTCAAAAACTGCAAACAGTGATGTAGTTGTCATCACTTCTGGAATTCCTAGAAAACCTGGAATGACTAGAGAAGAACTAATCGGAATTAATGCTGGTATTGTAAAATCCGTTGCCGAAAATGTTTTAAAGCACTCTCCAGACACGGTATTAGTTGTAGTCTCAAATCCTATGGATACAATGACATATCTTGCATTGAAATCTTTGGGAATGGACAAAAAGAAAATCATCGGAATGGGTGGTGCACTAGATAGTTCACGTTTTAAATACTTTTTAGCGAAAGCTTTAGACAAACCTATCAATGATATCTCGGCAATGGTGATTGGAGGTCACGGAGACACTACTATGATTCCACTTACTAGACTGGCTTCTTACAACGGAATTCCTGTTTCTGAATTTTTATCAGAAGCTGAACTTTCCGAAGTTGCAAGCAACACCATGGTTGGAGGAGCAACGCTTACTAAATTATTAGGAACTTCAGCTTGGTATGCGCCCGGAGCGTCTGTAGCATATTTAGTAGATAGTATTCTGAATAATCAGAAGAAAATGATAGCCTGCTCTGTAATGCTTGATGGCGAATACGAACAGTCAGATATCTGCATCGGAGTGCCATGTATTATAGGAAAGAATGGAATTGAAGAAATTGTAAAAATTGAACTGAACGATCAAGAAAAGCAGAAGTTTGCTGAAAGTGCAGAAGCAGTTAGAAATATGAATGCAGATTTAAAATCTCATTTGTAATGATACAATTTTTGTAAAATTATAGTGAGTGCTACGTCAATTGATGTAGCACTTTTTTTGTAAAAAATATTTAAAAAAAATGCTCACGTGTTATTGAATTTTACATTCAAAAGCATTAATTCTACATTTTGAACGGTATTATCTTAACATATTTTTAATAATTTCTATTTATCGAATGATAGTACAAAATAAAATTGTTTAATCTTTTCGTAAATTATATATTTGCACGTTTCAAAAAAACTCCACATTAGCTGCGCTGTCTTTTGGGCAACCAACATTTGACCACTAATCTGGTATTTTTCACCAAACAATATTGACTGAACCAAAAAAATAATTAATTTTTAGTAGTAATGCAGAATAGAGGACTCGTTAAATTTTTCGCAATAATATTTGCGCTGGTAAGTATTTACCAACTTTCTTTCACCTTTGTCGCTCAAAAAATTCAGGGTGACGCAAAGGAATATGCTGCAGGCGACTCGCAAAGGCAAATTAGATACCTAGATTCTATCGGTAAAGAAAAAGTCTATAATCTTGGTTTTACTGATTTTACTTATGATGAAGTAAAAGGAAAGCAAATCAATAAAGGACTTGACCTTGAAGGTGGAATTAACGTTATTCTTGAAATTTCTGTTCAAGACATCTTAAAAGGATTAGCTAATAATTCAAAAGATCCAATCTTCAACAAAGCACTAGTAGATGCATCTGCTAACAGAGAAGGAAATCAAGATTATCTTGATGCTTTCTTTACAGCATTTGAAAAAGGTGCAGAAGGAAAAACTAAACTAGCATCTCCAGAAATCTTCTCAAACAAAATTTTAGGAGACGATATGAACTTCAAAATGACTAACGACGAAGCTAAGAAAGTTCTTCGTAGAAAAGTTGATGAGTCTATTGGAAGTGCCTTTCAGGTTTTAAACAAACGTATTGACAAATTTGGAGTTGTACAGCCTAATATCCAAAGACTTGGTCAGTCAGGTCGTATCTTGGTTGAATTGCCAGGAGCACAAGAAATTGATCGTGTTAAGAAATTATTGCAAAGTACTGCGCAACTGGAATTTTGGGAAACATACAAGATTGACGACATGGGAGAATTCCTTATGGCGGCAAACGAAACTCTAAAAGCTACCGAAGGGAAAGATATCGAAGTAAAAGAAGTAAAACCTGCTACAGGAATTGACTCTCTACTTACAGATACAAAAAGTGATTCAACTGCATTAGCTCAAGGTAACAATCCGCTTATCGACACTTTCATCGCTCAAGGTGGTGGTCCAGTTTTGGCTGTAGTTTCTACCAGAGATACTGCAAAAATTAACGCATACCTTAAAAGAGCAGATATTCAGAGATTACTTCCAGCAGACAAGCGATTTGCAAAATTTGTTTGGGGTATTCCAACAGCAATAAAAACTGACAAAGGGACAACAATTGAATCTATCGAATTGTACGCTCTTAAAGGAAATAAAAACAATGAAGCTGCAATGAGCGGTGGAGTTGTTACAGATGCAAAAGATTCTTTTGACCAATTAGGTAAGCCATCTGTTACAATGCAAATGAGTGGTGTAGGAGCAAGAGAGTGGGAAGAACTTACT
>JBBSQV010000008.1:0-41008 GCA_038243675.1 Flavobacteriales bacterium | reverse complement strand
TATGAATTCGCAAAACAACTGGCATTATCTCGTATTAGCTGTTGGAATTGTATTTTGTTTTTCGGCAGTTGTGCTTATGTTTAAGGGAGTAAAAACAATGGTAAATAGTATGACAGACTAATTATGAAAGATTTTATCAATGTTCATCAAACTTTTGACAAAGTAATTTTTACAGATCAACGCGTAAATAATCGAGAGTTTGACGGATGTATTTTCAAGAATTGCGATTTTAGTAATTCTGACTTTTCAGCAAATACTTTTTTGGATTGTGAGTTTTATGATTGTAATTTATCCAATCTTAATTTGAGAGGAACGAGTTTAAAACAAGTTCACTTTGAAAATTGTAAACTATTGGGAATTCAGTTTCAGGAATGTGACGACTTTTTGTTTGCAGTAGATTTCAATAGTTGTAATGTTGATTACGCCTCTTTTAATAATAAGAAGATGCACAAAGGCAAATTTATAAATTCTTCTTTAAGAGAAGTTAATTTTACTTCGGCAGACCTTACTAAGGCTATTTTTGACGACAGCAATTTGCAAGGAGCTATATTTCAAAATACAATACTGAAGGAGGCAAATCTATATTCAGCACAAAATTTCACAATAGATCCTGAAGCAAATATGCTCAAGAAAGCAAAATTTTCTAAAGAAGGACTGCCTGGGCTTTTAGAAAAATATGACATCAAAATTGTTTAGTTATTTCTATTTTCAACTATAAATTTATAAATACATAATGAAAAAGTTTTTTTTGTTACTCTTAGTGCCAACCATATTTTCTTGTTACGAAAATGAACGCAAGTGCGCGGATTTTAAAACTGGTAAATTCAAATTTGAGCATACTGTAAACGGTAAAGTTGAAACCACTTTGTTTGAACGTACTGAAACTTTAGAAATAGAAACTTACAATGGGAAGACCGATACTTCTACGGTAAGATGGACAAACGATTGCGAATATATTTTGAAGAAAGTAAATCCTAAGAATATGGAAGAGCAAAAAGCGGTTGCGATGAAAATCCTATCGACTACAAAAGATTCTTATATTTTTGAATTTAATATTGTAGGATCTGACGCAAAACAAAAAGGAACTGTAACGAAACTCAACTAGAATAGATGGAAATATTCTTGAACGCGGATGCGTGGATTGCCTTATTGACACTTACATTTCTTGAAATAATTTTAGGAATAGATAATATTATCTTTATTTCGATTGTAACTGGAAAACTTCCTGAGGAAGAACGAAAGCGAGCCACAAGAATTGGATTATTCTTGGCGATGTTTATGAGAATTGCGTTGCTTTTTGGAATTTCACTTCTTGTGGCAATGAAGGTGCCATTCTTTTCTGTCGATTGGGGTTGGTTTAAAGCTGGATTTAGCGGTCAGGCAGTGGTGCTACTTCTGGGTGGTTTATTTTTAATTTACAAGAGTACGAAGGAAATCAGCGAGAAAGTAGATCATACTGGCGGGGAAGAGGTTTCGCTTAATAAATCTAGAACTAAATCTTTTTCGAATGTAATCGGCCAGATATTATTAATTGACTTGATATTTTCTGTAGATTCAATTCTTACCGCGGTTGGAATGACAAATGGCGTAGAAGGAGCACTTTATATTATGATCATTGCTGTTGTAATTTCGGTAGGCGTTATGATGTTATTTGCGGTACCAGTTGGAAACTTTGTGAATGCAAATCCATCAATTCAAATTCTAGGTTTGGCTTTTCTGATTTTAATTGGATTTATGCTGCTTACAGAAAGTATGCACTTGTCTGATGCTGAATTATGGGGTCAAGATGTTGGAGCTGTGCCGAAAGGATACCTCTACTTTGCAATTGCATTCTCTTTAGGAGTAGAATTTATAAATATGAAAATGCGTAAAAGATCACAACGATAAAACAAAAAAGGGATTTCAATTTGAAATCCCTTTTTATGTATTAATTATCTAACTGCTGTTGTTCCATTTTTAATTGAAGGTTTTCCATCATCTCCATCATTCCAGCTTCTCCAATCACTAAATACATATAGATTGTAATAATTAGGTAAATTGTACTCAAAACGATTCCTATAATTGCAAGGGTTCGACCTATTTTGAGATTTGAATAATTTTGGTAAAGTTCAGGTTCAGCATTGTAGAGTTTTAGATCTTTGTTTGCTAAAAACAAAGCCACAGCTCCAAAAATTATTCCCACAATTCCGTAGCAGCAGCAACTTAATATTGATACTATTCCAAGCACTAATACAGCCGTAGCATTAGGTAGATTTCTTTTTTCCATAGTTATTTTAATTATTTGTTAAGGGTTAAGTCAGTTTGTAAATATATGAAAATATCATAATTACCGCATTAATTATTGCAACCGCGATAATAATATTTTGATAGCTACGACGCCTGTCAATAAAGTGCAATCCAAGCAAGAGAAAGAGAAGTATTGTCGAGTAGATAGCAGGAAACATTGAGAAGGCTCCGCTAAAATCTCCATTGAGTAAAAGTGATGCTGCACGCTGCGTTCCACAACCAGGACAATCAATGCCAAAAAGTTGTTTGTTCATACAAGGTAACATTATATCTTCTGCTTCAATTTTCATATATGCAAGAATACAAAAAAGCATTGATTTTGTTCGAAAATTAAAAAGTTTCTTGTTTGAATAGGGTTGAAATAATTATTTTAATCGAAAAGCAAATAAGAATGCAACGGAAAGTTTGCTATTTTTGGCAGATCAAATTCAAACCTATGAAGTTTCTAATTCCATTATTAATGATTGCGGCCATTTTAATTGCTTTTTACGAGCAATCGAAAGAAGATTCCAATCCGTACATTATGATAATTGCGTTCGTAATTTTTATGTTTGGTATGATGCGATTAAGTTCAAAAACTCCTAGTAAAAATCAAAGTGAAGAAGATGAAGAACTTTAATATTGGCGATAAAGTTGCGGCCTTGGACGAAGATATGAATGGTGTGGTTACTGGTTTTAACAGCAAAGGAATTACCGTAGAAACCGTTGATGGTTTCGCAATAACTTTTGACGAGAGAGAACTTATAAAAATTGCAGACAATAGCGATTTTCAAAAAGAAATGGGTCGTTTTAATACTGATTCTATTTTGCAGCAAAAAGAGATTCCAAAAGCTCGAAGTTTTGTGAAGGAGAAGAAATCGAAAGGTGAAATTCCACCGCCAGAATTTGATTTACATATCGAGAAACTTGTGAAAAATTGGCGAGGACTTTCCAATTACGAAATTCTTACGATGCAATCTGAAACTGCGAAGCGACATATTGAATTTGCTATTCGCAATAGAATTCCGAAGATAATTTTTATTCACGGAGTAGGTGAAGGTATTTTGAAATCTGAATTAGATTTTATGCTTGGCAGATATGATAATATTGATTTTAAGGATGCTAATTATCAGAAATATGGGGTTGGCGCGACCGAAGTTATCATTAAGCAGTCGAAATAATAGTTCAATAATAAAATGGCTTTCGCCAAAAGGTCTTTGACGACGCATGCATTAAATTGTTTATTTTTATTACAGAAAATGTTATGTCTTAAGATACATTTTAAAAAGTTCTGTTGAATAGTTTACATTTCACATAAATATAGGTCATGTTCTGTGGTTTTTACGATAGGGATAATTAGTGGAACAGACGAAGCGAACTGGCGAAGCGAATTCTTTGTTATGGCTCTGCGGAGCAAAAGCTACAACAAAGATTGGGAACGAATAGCCCGACTTGAGCAACACGAAAAATTTCAATTTTACCTAAAAAGTTCTGGTGAAGTTCTCGCCGAAAGAAAGCTGTAATTGACTACATTGAAACTAGAAAGTCGAAAATGACTTCAGAAACTATTTGCATTTATACCAAAAAAGCGCAACAGTATTATAACTATTGCGCTTTTTTTGTGTTTTGAATGCCAAAAATTAATTTGTAATAAGCTGACCATAGAAATAATCATCTGCCAGAATAAAAGAAACGCCCAAAGCACTTTTAAGTGTAACATTTTTTAGGTGAATTTCATGCAAAAAGCCCGTCCCATTAGTGGTGGTAGTTACTTCTATTATACCACTAATGTTTTCTACTCCTGCTACTCCTGTATATACTTCTGCCACTGCAGGTGTCGGTGGGAAAGTAGCGCCACAAAAATAATCAGTACCTACTACCGATGTAAACTTCTTATATTCTAAAACATTTAGCGTACCCAAATATCCAGTTCGAGGCTGGTCTATTGCTGTAACTTGATTTTTGATTAGGTTTGGATCAATATTTAAAGTGAACGCAGATGATCCCGCAATATTAAAAATTAGATTACTGTTGCTGCATTTATCAAGATTTTCATCGAATACAAGTGAAATTGGTTCAGATGCTTTCTGAAATACTCCAAAAACAAAAGTGTCATAGAATTGATTTCCACCTTCTTTTTGAAACGTGATATTTTTGAAGGTGATTTGGTGCTTGTAGGCGGTTATTTTTTGTCCTCCCACAAAGTCAGGATTTGCTTCAATAACTGCCGTTGTATTAATTTGCATCGATCCAGAAATTCCAATCCATTCTTCCTGAGCTTGAGGACTAATAGGTGCAATAGCGCTACATATGGTTGCAGAAGACACTGCTCCATTGTAAAATCTGTATAAAACTCTATTTTCAGTATTTATTGGAATAATGATCGGTAAACTTGTTGGTGTAGGAGCGTTCTTGAAAGCGCTGTTATACAGGGATTCTGGCAGAGATATTAGAAGAGCCTCGTTATCATTTAGTTTATAAACAAGATTTCCGCAAATTTGTGTCGTTGAATTACTAAAATCCAGATTTTCGACCTGTATAATTCCGTCATCACAGCTAGTAACAAATATTGTAAAGAATACTAAAATCAGAAACTTTTTCATAGAATTATTAAATTTGAAACAAAAATAAGATATTTTTTTCGCAACAAGCTAAAGAATTTGAATGTACAAGATATTATCTAAGAATCGTACATTTGCTATATGAATACAGTATATCTTGATAATGCTGCAACTACTGCAGTAAGACCAGAAGTGATAGAGGAAATTACAAAATCACTGCTTATAAATTACGGAAATCCTTCGTCTGTTTACGGACTAGGCAGACAGGCAAAAAGCGCTTTGGAACTTGCTCGAAAATCGATTGCAAAGAATTTGAATGTCAGTTCACAAGAAATAATCTTTTGCTCGGGTGGGACAGAAGCAGATAATTGGGCACTGAGCGAAGCTGTAAAGACTTTGAAAGTTAAAAGAATTATCAGTGCGCGCACAGAGCATCACGCTGTTTTGCATACTATAGATCATCTAATAGAGGAGTTTGGAGTAGAAGTAGTGTATGTAAAGTTAAAGCAAAACGGCTCAGTAGATATTTCGCATCTTTCGGAGTTACTTTCTGATGCAAAGAAAACATTGGTTAGTTTGATGCACGTAAATAATGAGACGGGATCTATGATTGACATTGAATTAGTTGGGAAAATTTGCAAGCAGTTCAACGCCTATTTCCATTCCGATACTGTTCAATCTATAGGAAAAATGAAGCTGAATTTTTCTCAGATCAATATCGACTTCTTTGCTGCAAGTGCGCATAAATTTCATGGGCCTAAAGGAGTTGGATTTTTATATGTTCGAAAAGGCACAGCGATGAATCCAATGATTTTTGGAGGAGCTCAAGAAAAAGGTCTTCGTGCTGGCACCGAATCTGTGCACAATATTGTAGGAATGGCAAAGGCTTTAGAAATGAGTTTTGAAAATTTGGATGAAGAAATAAAATATATATCTGAACTCAAAAAATACACATCCGAAAAACTAATTGAAAAGTTTCCGGGAACGCAAATTAACGGAGAGAATAATTCGCAGAATTTAGATGAATTCCAAACATTTCATACTATTCTAAATGTTCGTTTGCCAATTGCCGCAGACAAGGCATCAATGCTTTTATTTTCGTTGGATATGAAAGGGATTGCTGTTTCGAGAGGAAGTGCTTGTCAGTCGGGAAGCAGCAAATCTTCTCACGTTCTTGCAGAAATATTAGATGATGAAGAATTAAAAAAACCTAGTATTAGAATTTCATTTGCATATACTAATACGAAAGAAGAAATAGATTTACTTATTCAAGCATTACAGTCAGTTTAATTTTCTGTTGATTCTTCGTGATAAGTGAGTTTTCCGTTTTCGATATGTGCTGGAGCAGTGTACGGATGTTCTGTGAATTTGGTCGTGCTCATAATATGAAATACCTGATATTTTTCGGATTTTAGAAAATCTGAAATCATCGATCTGTGACATCTCCAAAACACAGCTTCTGAGCACATAATTGCTGTAACTTTTGTAGAGGCAATTTTTTCTAATACTTTTACTGCGCCACAAAATTCAGAAGTTTCCATATAATCTGCATATCCACGAAATGAGGGGTGATTCCATACTGAATTTGGCGAATCTTTTAGTGCCTTTCTTCTACCGCCTAGCGCCTCTATATGAATGTATTCAATGTCATTTTCTGACAAGGTTGCTCTCAAACTATCTTGATTATATGCGGGAAACTTTTTTGAGGATGGAAAACGTCTTACATCTACAAGACATTTAATATTATTGTTTTTTAGCATTGCTAAAAACTCTTCAAATTCTCGAGTTGAGTGACCAATTGTATAAATTATCTTATCTTCTGACTCTTTCATTATGCAAACATTTTTAATACTAATATTCTGAGAATTCGGATTTTTAAAGTTACGCATAAAAAAAAATGCAGCAATTATAAAATTGCTGCATTTTGATATAGAAAATTAAGAGTATTACTTGCTTAATTTTTTCATTTCTTTTTCAATCATGTTGTAGAATTCATCAATTTTTGGCATAACAACAATTCTTGTTCTTCTGTTTGTTGCTCTATTTTCTGCACTATTGTTTTCTACTAATGGAATATATTCTCCACGTCCTGCAGCGATTAATTGCTTAGGGTTTACGTTATGATCGTTAGTTAGAACTCTAACGATAGATGTCGCACGTTTCACACTTAAATCCCAGTTATCAAGTAACACACCGTTGCTGATAAAAGGCACATTATCTGTATGTCCTTCAACCATACACTCAAATGTTGGTTTGTCTTTTACAACTTTAGCAACTTTACCTAAAATTTCTTTTGCTCTATCTGTTACAACAGAACTTCCGCTTTTAAATAATAGTTTATCTGAAATAGAAATAAATACTACTCCTTTTTCAACATTAATCTGAATGTCTGGATCGTTGATTCCTACAGAGCTCTTAAGGCTTGAAACTAGCGCTAGAGTTACACTGTCTTTCTTAGTAAGTGCATCTTGCATTCTAGTGATTTTCAAGTCTTTCTCTTTCATACTCTCTAATGCTTTTTCAATATTCTCTGCACCTTTTGTCGAAAGAGTTGTCATATTACCCATGTTGTTAATCAAATCGGTATTATTTCTTTTTAAGAAATCAATTTGACCTGTTAGGGTTTCTTTTTCACTTAGGCACGTATTCAACTTTACAGTTGCTGTGTTAAGAAGATCCTGAATCTCTTTGTTCTTACCTTCTAGCTCGGTAATCTTCTTCTTTGTACCACAAGATGTAGCGAGAAATGCTACCAAGGATAATGTTACAAGTACTCTTTTCATAGGTTAGTTTTTTTAATTACAGAGGCAAATTTAACATTTCTTATTGTGAAAGAAAATAAAATGTGCATAAACTATTGTTAAAGTAAATTTTTATAACTATTAGTTTTCTGAAAAAAGTGACTAAAAACAATGCTTTTTATTCGAAAGTAATTGGATTTGAACCTTTTATCCCTTTTATTGTAATTTTGAGAAATATGTAAATAGAAATTATAATGGGCCTTAAGGATTGATTGTCCATGTACAAATTGTCCTTCAAAGACAAATTTAAAAAATGCTACTCCATCTAATAGCATTCGCATCAGAATAATAGTAAAAAGTTTATTTTCCGGTAGATTTTTCACAAGCATTGACAGCGAATTTCTGAAATTTAGAAATGTCTTATGAGGATTGCTGGCCTGTAAAGTTGCTCCCCCTACGTGATATACTACAGATTTGTAGGAGTACATAATTTTACAATTTGCATTGAAGGCACGCCAGCAAAGATCTATCTCTTCTTGATGAGCAAAGAAATCTTCGTCAAAACCGTTTAGCAATTTAAAGGTTGTATTTCTGATAAAAAAACAAGCACCAGATGCCCAGAAAATTGCCGACTCATCATCGTACTGTCCCTGGTCTTCTTCAATACTTTCAAAAATTCTTCCTCTGCAGAAAGGATATCCGTATTCATCTATAAATCCACCTGCCGCTCCTGCATATTCAAAATGAGTTTTTCTTTTATAATCGAGTATCTTTGGTTGAATAATGCATGTTTCTTCCGAAGATTCAAACATTTCTATTATCGGCTGCAGCCAATTTTCCGTAACTTCAATATCGGAATTTACTAGCGCTAGATATTCTTCTTTAATATTCTGAAGTCCTATATTATAGCCCTTTGCGAAGCCATAATTTCCAACATTCTGGATTATTTTTATGCTTGGGTAATTGGATTGTAAAAAATCTAATGATTTATCTGAAGATGCGTTATCGATCACGTATATATTGGCTAATGCCGAAAATTGGACCACAGATGGTAGGAATTTCTGCAGTAAATCTTTCCC
The DNA here is from genome assembly GCA_038243675.1 of Flavobacteriales bacterium. Classification (GTDB taxonomy): domain Bacteria; phylum Bacteroidota; class Bacteroidia; order Flavobacteriales; family Flavobacteriaceae; genus Flavobacterium. The sequence goes on along the minus strand of JBBSQV010000008.1, from coordinate 32,362 downwards.
ATTCCAATTCAGTATTACAACTGCTATTTTTTTCATGCTTGAATTTGATAATTCGGAATGTCTTCAAGAAAAGTATATTTCTCAAGTTCAAAATCCATTTGGCAAAAATAGTGATTCAATCCATTTGTCACCATCAAAAATTCTGCTTTCAACGTATGATTGTATCGAGCAATCTGATCAAATGTTTCTTGAGTTATTTTTACCGAAGGTGCCTTACATTCTACCAATACGTTAATACTGCCGTCGGAATTGTAAACAACAATATCATATCGTTTTATTAGTCCATTTATTTGAAGTTGTTTTTCGACATTTATGAGCGATTTCGGGTAATTTTTATTGATGATTAAAAAATGAACCACGTGCTGTCTGACCCATTCTTCTGGAGTGAGAAATATAAATTTTTTTCTAATTTCGTCAAAAATGGCAATTTTATTTTCGCTATTTTTGAATCGAAATTTACAGGAAGGAAAATTAAGCTGCTGCATATTGCAAAGGTATTTTAATTAATATAGAAAGTCCTGCCTCGGACTTTAAATACTAAAAGACTTGGACGAAATTACCAAAATTATTGCTGATTTAAAAAACGGAATTATAAAACCTATTTATTTTCTTTCAGGTGAAGAGAGTTATTTTATCGACGTTGTTAGTGATTATATTGAAGATAATATACTGACAGAAGATGAGAAAGGTTTTAATCAGACTGTTCTATATGGAAGAGATGTTAAATATGATGAGATCGTTTCGGCATGTAGAAGGTATCCGATGATGGCAGAAAGACAGGTAATTATTGTAAAGGAGGCGCAAGATATTCGAGGTGAGATGGATCTTCTTGAGAAATATGTTGAAAATCCTACGCCTACAACGTTACTCGTAATTTGCTATAAATACAAAACTATAGACAAGCGTAAAAAAATCTCTAAACTGCTTAAAGCTAATGGTGTTTTGTTAGAAACCAAAAAGCTGTACGACAATCAAGTTCTTACTTGGATGCGCGCAGATCTTCAAAATAGAGGTTATAAAATCGAGCCAAAAGCTGCAGCAATGCTCGGCGAATTTCTTGGAACTGACCTTTCAAAAATCAGCAATGAATTGGGAAAGCTTGAGATTGTTTTGCCGAAAGGCAGCACTATCACAGCAACGAATATCGAAGAGAATATAGGTTTTAGTAAAGATTTTAACGTATTTGAATTGCGTAGTGCAATAGGGGAGCGCAATCAATTTAAAGCTTATCAAATAGTCAATAATTTTGCTCAAAACCCCAAAGAAAATCCACTTCCCAAAACGCTGCTGCAGGTATTTTCATTTTTCATACAGTTGATGAAATATCATGGTACCAAAGATAAAAACCCCAAAAGTGTGGCCGCTCTTCTGGGGGTAAATCCTTATTTTATGAAGGATTATGATACTGCAATCAAAAATTACTCAATGAAAAAAGTTAGCCAAGTGCTCAATAGTCTTCGTGATATTGATGTTAAAAGTAAAGGTGTTGGCGCAAATATGACTCAAGCAGATCTATACAAAGAAATGTTGATTAAGATTTTTATGTAATTACTGTTTCTTAAATGAGAATGTTACATTTTGCAAATCCCCCAGAGATCCCATAACCACCATATCTGTAGTGCTCAACTGTGTAATTTGTCCATTGAAATTTGCTCCATCAATAGATACTGAAACAGTGTTTCCGCTTACGGAATACGTTCCATCTACCTTTTCTGATTCGCATGAATTATTTAATTCTTTGTAATCAGTTAAAGAAACCATACTATTTTCTTTAAAATTCAGGAAATCTTTAGGGCATCCTTCCGCATTTCCAGGATAATCTCCAACCAATATCTCGCCATTTATAGTAGCTGAAACTTGATTGTAATTCCATTTTCCAATTATTATTCCTGTTTGCTCATTATCATCTTTAGAGCAAGATGAGAAAGCAAATAATACTAGCAATAAATAAAATATATTTTTCATAATTGTTTAATTATTAAATGTTTAAGCAGAAATAGTACTAGTAAATCTACCACATTTTTTTGATTTTCACATATAGTATAAAAGAGTAACACGTATATTTAATTTAACCAAACTTAAATCCCGATTTTTGTAGAATACAAATGTAAATGATTATGTCGAGCATCTATGAGTACATCTTAGCACTGATGATCTACTTATAGTCTTGAACATTACTCTTTAATGTTTGGGCGCTTTTAAAATATCAAGATATTTCACGGCAGGGATTTGTCGCAGTAGGAGTGGGCTTCTTTGCAAATCTCTGGTGTTTTATGCTTTAAAAGGACGTGTTGAATTTATTAGTATCTGTTATAAGGTTGGAATACCGTATAATCCTCGAGAATTATGATTAAATTTGCCAACTGCTTCAAAAAAGTAAAAAAGTTTTAATTTTTAAATAAAAAGAAAGAAATGTCAGACGATAAGAAAGTTATATTTTCGATGTCAAAATTGAGTAAGACCTACTCAAGTAGCGACAAGCAAGTTTTAAAAAATATATATTTAAGTTTTTTCTATGGCGCTAAGATTGGTATTTTAGGTCTTAACGGATCTGGAAAATCATCTTTGCTTAAAATTATTGCAGGCGTTGACAAGAATTATCAAGGTGATGTTGTTTTTGCACCTGGATATACAGTAGGTTATCTTGAGCAAGAACCAATTTTGGATGACACGAAAACTGTTATAGAAATTGTACGCGAGGGAGTTTCTGAAACCATGGCTGTGCTTGAAGAATTCAACAAGATAAACGATATGTTTGGTCTTCCTGAAGTGTATGAAGATGCAGACAAGATGGACAAATTGATGGACAGACAAGCAGCTTTACAAGACAAAATCGATGCTCTTGGTGCTTGGGAAATCGATACTAAATTAGAAATCGCGATGGATGCGTTACGTACTCCAGAAGGTGACACCCCAATTAAAAATCTTTCTGGCGGTGAGCGTCGTCGTGTAGCTTTGTGTAGATTGTTATTACAACAACCAGACGTATTACTATTAGATGAGCCTACCAACCACCTCGACGCAGAATCTGTTTTATGGCTTGAGCAGCATTTGGCGCAATACGCAGGAACTGTTATTGCGGTAACGCACGACCGTTATTTCCTTGATAATGTTGCGGGATGGATCTTGGAATTGGATAGAGGAGAAGGTATCCCTTGGAAAGGGAATTATTCTTCTTGGTTGGATCAGAAATCTAGCAGAATGGCACTTGAAGAAAAAGTGGCAAGTAAGCGTCGTAAAAACTTAGAGCGGGAGCTTGACTGGGTTCGTCAGGGAGCAAAAGGCCGTCAGACGAAACAAAAAGCGCGTTTGCAAAATTATGATAAGTTATTAAACGAAGATCAGAAAGCGCTTGACGAAAAATTGGAAATTTATATCCCAAATGGCCCCCGTCTCGGTACAAATGTTATCGAAGCCACTAATGTTTCGAAAGCATTTGGAGACAAACTGCTTTATGATAACCTTAATTTTACACTACCTCAAGCGGGGATAGTTGGAATCATCGGGCCTAACGGTGCTGGTAAATCTACTATCTTCAGAATGATAATGGGTGAAGAAGAGACAGATTCAGGATCATTTAACGTTGGAGAAACTGTGAAAATCGCTTATGTAGATCAGGCACACTCTAATATTGATCCAAATAAAACTATCTGGGAAAATTTCTGTGATGGTCAAGAATTAATTATGATGGGCGGTCGTCAAGTAAACTCACGTGCTTACTTAAGCAGGTTTAATTTTGGCGGAAGCGATCAAAATAAAAAGGTTGCAACTTTATCTGGTGGTGAGCGTAACAGATTACACCTAGCAATGACATTGAAAGAAGAAGGAAACGTTCTTTTATTAGATGAGCCAACGAACGATTTGGATATTAATACTTTGAGAGCATTAGAAGAAGGTTTAGATAGCTTCGCTGGTTGTGCGGTAGTAATTTCGCACGATAGATGGTTCCTTGACAGAATTTGTACTCACATTCTTGCGTTTGAAGGAAACTCTGAAGTTTACTTTTTTGAAGGTAGTTTCTCAGAATATGAGGAGAACAAAAGGAAACGACTAGGAGGTGACCTAACGCCAAAAAGATTAAAATACAGAAAATTGATTAGAGGTTAATTAATGTTAAAATGAATAGTGTATATTTGAATTGAAATTTTTCAAATATGCATCACTGCAGGACTATTATAATATTTTTTTTCTTTCTATTTTCGACCAATATTTTTGTTGGTCAAGAACCTGATTTTAAGAAAGAGGAAATCAGTAAATTAATACAAAATTCAGAGCGATTCCTTAATGATGTAAATTTTAAGGAGTCGCTTTTTTATGCTCGGGAGGCACTGAAGATGTCTATTAGTATTGACGATGATTTACTCAAAAGTATATCGTACAAAATTATTGCAGCCAATTATGAAGAGTTGTCAGAGTATGATAAAGCTATTGACAATTATAAGAAAGCTTTAGCTTATGCTGAGAAGCTTAAAGATCAAAATTTACTTTCTCGAATAAATAATAATATTGGAAATATCTACATTTTTCATAAAGCAGAATATAAAAAAGGTTTAGAATTTTACGGCAAATCAATTCATTATGGTGAGCAACTTAAAGATACTTCCCGTATCGCTTTTGCAAATATGAATATGACTTGGGCCAAATTTGATATTGGAAGGTTTGATGATGGTTACCAGCAGTTAGCCTATATCAATAAAGAAATTAATCATCTAGATCCAGACGTGATACCGGTGGTGTATATGCTTAATGGGATGTATAATTCTCATAAAGGAAATACTGAGCTTGCTAAGAGTTACTTTATAAAAAGTATCGAACAATCGACAAAATATAAGCAAGATGTAGATTTATCTTTTGCGTATTTGGAATACTCCATGTTTCTAAATAAGTACGGAATGTACAAAAGTGCATTTGAAAACTTAAATAAACATAGAGAACTTAGAGCAAAAATTTACGATGAGAAAAAGCTTAAAAAGGCTATGGCCGAAGGATTAAACTTTGAGATTGATGAGTATAAGCGTGCTATAGCTCAGATCAAACAAGAAAAGTCCGATCAGGAGAGCAAATTAAACAAATCGCGGATTACAGTTTACTTATTCATTGCGGGAGTGATTGGTCTTTTGATCATTTTATATAGTGTAATTAAAAATTACAACTATAAGAAAAAACTCAATGCTGAATTAGAAACTGCTAATAGAGAAATGAAAATAGCGAAAGATGTAGCTATTGACGCAGCAAAAGTTAAAACACAATTTGTGTCTACTATAAGTCATGAACTTCGTACGCCTTTATATGGTGTAGTTGGATTAGCAGATATGATAATGGAAGAGTATAAGGGTAAAGCAAATAGTGCGCATTTAAAATCCTTAAAATTTTCTGCAAAGTACTTACTCTCACTTGTAAATGATATTTTACAAATCAATAAAATAGAAGAAAATAAACTTGCTTTAGAATCGTACTGCTTTAATCTTGAAGATCAGCTTGAAACTATTAAGGATAGTCTAAATTTTATCGCCAAATCTAATAATAACGATATTTTATTGAAGCTAGGAGAAAATATTCCTGAGATGCTTATTGGTGACAAAATTCGATTATGTCAGATTTTAATAAATTTAATTAGTAATGCCTTAAAATTTACCACTGACGATACTGTGGTATTAAGTGTGGAATTACAGAAAACTGAAGGAACAATTTGTTTTTTGCAGTTTAAAGTAATTGATAATGGAATCGGAATTGCGGAGAAAGACCAAAAAGCTGTGTTTGAGAAATTTGTTCAAATTGAAAGAAAGAATGAAGATTATCAAGGTACAGGACTAGGACTTACAATTGTAAAAAGACTTGTAAATCTTTTTGGGAGCGAAATCTATATCGAAAGTAAAGAAACCGTTGGTTCAACATTTACATTTACTATTCCGTTTGACTCATGTGTTTCCAAATGTCAAAAGCTGATTGATGATATTTATGTGGACCTTAGAGTAAGCAAACCTTTAAATATTCTAGTCGTAGAAGACAATAAAATAAATCAAATAGTAACCCGCAAGATTTTAAAAGATAAAAATTATACTTGCACTATTGCTGAAAGTGGTTACGAAGCATTAGAAATTCTAAAAGAGGGAAAGTTTGATGCAATTTTAATGGATATTAATATGCCAGGAATGGATGGCTTTGACACTTCCCGAGAAGTAAGAAAGAGGGGTTTATCGTTGCCAATAATTGCCCTTACTGCTTATAGTAAGGACGAAATTATAGAGCGCGTTCACGAAAGCGGGATGGACGATTGTCTTGTAAAACCTTTTATACCTTCAACACTCTTTACGACAATTGATAGGTTAGTTTAATAAAAAAACGCTGGTTAATACCAACGTTTTTTGTTCTTCTTAGAAGCCTCTGATTTTCTCGATTTATGTGCTCCACCACTTCGGTTAGAGTTTCCTTGAGGTTTGTCAGAATCAGAATTAGAACCACATGGATAAGGATGATCCTTTATTTCGGTAACATCTACTTTGATTAACTTCTTGATGTCTTTCCAATAAGATACTTCGTCTTTACCACAGAAAGAGATTGCGACTCCATCATTTCCAGCGCGACCAGTACGACCAATTCTGTGGACATAAGTTTCTGGAATATTAGGAAGGTCAAAATTTATCACATAATCTAATTGATCGATATCAATACCACGAGCAGCAATATCTGTGGCAACAAGAACTCCAACTTCCTTACTTTTAAAACTTTCGAGAACTCTTTGTCTCGCATTTTGAGATTTATCTCCGTGAATAGCATCCGCAGCAATGCCTTGTTTTCTAAGTGCTTTTACGATATTATCTGCTCCGTGCTTTGTGCGAGAAAAAACCAGTGTATCTGTAATATTTTCTTGTGTAATTAAGTGATAAAGCAGTTTCCTTTTATCAGCTTTGTCAACATAATATAAACGTTGCTCTACATTTTCGGCTGTAGATGATACTGGAGCTACTTCAACTTTTACTGGGTCTTTAAGAAACATCTCCGCTAACTCTCTAATAGACATGGGCATTGTCGCCGAGAATAGTAAAGTTTGTCTATCATTAGGAACTAACTTCACAATTTTTTTAATATCGTTAATGAAGCCCATATCCAACATTTGATCTGCCTCATCAAGGATTAACGTATCAACTTGAGTCAAATCAATAAATCCTTGTTTGTGTAGGTCTAGCAATCTTCCAGGAGTTGCAACAAGGATGTCGATTCCTCTATCCAATTGATTTACTTGCGGAATTTGAGATACTCCACCAAAAATTGTAAGCTGAACTAAATTTGTATATTTTCCGTACTTGTCAAAGCTTTCACCAATCTGAACTGCAAGTTCGCGAGTGGGAGCAACAACAAGCGCCCTAATTACTTTGTGTTTTTTTGATGAACCTACTTTTCTGTGTAGTTGGTGGATAACAGGAATAGCAAAAGCCCCTGTTTTACCTGTACCTGTTTGGGCACATCCTATAATATCACGTCCTTCTAAGACTACTGGTATGGATTGTTCCTGTATAGGAGTTAGAGTTATATAACCCTCTTCATGTACTGCTTTTTGAATGCTCTTTGAGAGCGATACTTCTTCGAATAACATCTAAACTAATTGATTAAACCTTTGCATTAAACATAAAGGCACTGCAAATATACGTTTATTTGGTAACTTCTTTTTCGACTTTAGTGACCTTCAAATATATAATTACAAATCAGATTTGCTTTTCATAAAGTCTGTTATCAGGTATGCAACTAGTTTTCCGACAAGCTGTTGTGTTTTTTCGTTTGCCAAATCGGGAGCTCCTTCTGCTATGTGTAGATAAATTGCGTTCTCATTTCTTCCGAAATGATCAACGAATCTTCGTGCTTCTTCAATTGAAAAGCCCGTAGGAGTCATAGCGCTACTGGCAACTCCCGGCAGTGAATCTAAATCGATTTCTATACCGAAGTAGTCGTCTGCAATAAATGCCAATGCATCATCTAGTTCTTGCGAGTAGCTTTTAGACTCTCTCACTTTTATTTCTTCATACGTATTAAATTGAAGATGTTCTTCGTTCTTGCGAAAAGTTTCCATTATGGCTTTGGAATTGTAATTTTCGTGAAGTCCAAAAGCAAAATATTTTTTAAGAAAACCTTCATTGAAAGCATAAGAAAAACCATTTCCGCTATGTCTTCCTTCAAGAGCGCGAAAGTCACTATGAGCATCAAAATTGATGGCATTAATCTGTTGGCCTTTGGCTAAAGCCGAACCTTTAATGTTTCCATACGCGTTATTGTGACCTCCACCTATAATGATTGGTATTTTACCAGATTTTACAATGAGAGAAACAAGATGGCATACTTCCTTATCAATTAAAGATACAAGATTATACATTTGTGTACGTTCCTCAAGATGATTGATATCAAGGTTTTCAGCATGCTGCATTTCTTTTGTGAAGTCTAAATATCCTAATATAATAAGATTAGATCCTTTACAGTACTTATTATGTTGAATATTGAGTGTGCTTTTTACTGTGTCTTTCCAACAGGATGCCGCTCCTTTTCGCCCACCATTGGCGCGAACTCCAATGTCCTCGGGAATACCGAACAGCACAAATTCAGCATCATTGCTCGACAGAAATTCTCCAACAGTCTGTTCTACTGGCACAATTTGTACTTTTTCGCCAAACTTGGATTCACCGCTTCGGTAGTTTGTGAGTTGAGCTAAATCTGTATTTGTAAAAATCTTTAAATGATCCATTGCAGTAAATACTTTTTCTTCAAAAATAATATAAATATATAAAGCGCGTTATGATTTTATATTTATTATTTTTGTTTAAATCTTATAAAAAAACTATGGAAAACCAAACAAACAATTCTAATCTTAAAGCTATCATTGTCATTCTTGCAATATTACTCATTGGTAGTTTAGGATACATGTACAAAATGAGCAGTGATGCAAAAAGCACACAGTCTGTTCTTGTCAGCGAAAAATCTGCGGTTATGAATGACCTAACAGCATTAAAAGCAAATTATGACAAAGCTATTGCAGAAAATACCTCAATGTCTGATGAATTGATTGCCGAGCGAGATAAAGTGATTAAACTTATTGCTGAACTTGATAAGTCTAAAGGCGATGTAAAATCTCTTGCAAAATATAGAGATCAATATAGAGCGTTAGAGAAAAAAATGGCTGGACTTATGAAAGAAGTTGCGATGCTTAAACAAGCTAATGCAGATCTTACGACTGAACGCGATAGTACTGTTGTTGCTTTAGGAAGAGCTCAAACATTTAATGATACACTTGTTATTCAGAACGAAAATCTTGCAAAAGCAGTAGAAAAAGGTTCGACAGTTTCTGTGATGAATCTTAGAACACAAGGTATAAAAGAGAGAAATTCTGGAAAACAAATCGTCACGGACAAAGCTAGAAGAGCTGACAAACTAAAAGTTTGTTTCTCATTGGCTGCAAATACACTTGCAAAAAGCGGAAGTAGGAATTACTATATCCAGATTATTGATTCTAAAAATAATGTCCTGGGTGAGAAAAAGACTGAAACCTTTGGAGAAATGAGCTTAACGTACAGTTTCATTACTACAGTACCTTACGAAAATAAATCAGTAGATGTTTGTGAACTAATCGCTGGATCTGATTTTGAAAAAGGAACTTACTTTGTAAATATTTTTGACAAAGGAACTCTTGTAAGCAAAACAAGTTTTGACTTAAGGTAACAAAAACAAAATAATTTAATAAAAAAGGTTCGCAAATTGCGAACCTTTTTTTTATGCGTACTTAAAACAAACTTTAGTTAATTAGCTGTCCGTCAATATAAACCTTGTCGATAAGATTTGTGCCGAAAGAGTAAGGCAGCTCATAGTAAGAAGCGATTTTCTTTGTAATTATAAAACTCGCTTTCTTACCTATAGTTATACTTCCGTGTGTATCTTGTAGACCCATTGCATAAGCACCGTTTACAGTTGCGGCATTTATCGCTTCTTCTGGTGTCATCTTCATTTTGACACATGCTGTTGCTACTACAAAATTCATGTTTCCAGAAGGAGTTGTGCCAGGATTGAAATCGGTTGCAATTGCAAGTGGTAAGCCGGCATCCATAATGTTGCGAGCAGGAGTATAAGGTATGCTGATGAAGTAGGAGCACGAAGGAAGCGCTACAGCTATTGTTTTAGAATTCCGAAGCACTTCGATGTCAGCATCATTTAGCACCTCTAAATGATCTACAGACAATGCTTCAGCTTTCACAGCAGCTTCAATTCCGCCAATGATAGTAAATTGGTTTACATGGATTTTTGGCTTTAAGCCAAATTCTTTTCCACTTTCCATAATTTGTTCAGTTTCTGCAACAGAGAAATATCCAGTTTCACAAAAAGCATCTACATAGTCAGCCAATTTTTCTTCGGCAATTTTTGGCATTAGCTCGTTGCAAAGCATATCAATATAACCTTGGTGATTTTCTTTGTATTCGGCCGGAAATGCGTGTGCACCAAGAAATGTAGCTTTTACTGCAATTGGATAATTTTCTGCAAGTCTTTTTATTACACGAAGCATTTTCAATTCACTATCAACTGTAAGACCGTATCCCGATTTAATTTCGATGGCTCCGGTTCCAAGTCGCATAACTTCTTCAATTCTAACTTTTGACTCATCATACAGTTGCTGTTCTGAAGTAGCGTTAAGTTTTTTGGCAGAATTTAAGATACCACCACCTCGATTTGCGATTTCTTCATAAGAAAGTCCATTTATTCTATCTACAAATTCTTGTTCTCGTGTGCCTGCATAAACTAGATGTGTGTGGCTATCGCACCAAGTAGGCAAAACAGTTTGACCTTTAGCATCAACAACTGTCGCATTTTCTAGCTCTGGCATTTCAGGCATTGGTCCGAAACTTTTAATGACGTCATTGTCAATAAGTAAATATGCGTCTTTTATCGATGGCAATATTTTCATCTCCGCTCCAGAAAGTATTTTCACATTTTCGTCTCGTACTTGTAGTAATTCTTTGATATTCTTTATTAGAAGCATATTATCATTGTTTTTTGTAAAAGTATAAGGGAATATTAAATTCTCCTATCTTTATTGCAAAATTATAACTGTGAGGAGGGTAAAACACAAAAAAGTAAATGTAAATCGAAAGAATATAGGCGTTTATACTGGAAAACATCTAGATGCACCTGTAAGAATGCAGTTATTTGTGTATAATGACTCGCATTTTCAACAATTTACGGATATCTCTATTCAAAAAGCTGAGGAAGAAATTGAGAAAGCTTCTAAAAAAGATGTTGTTGTATGGCTTAATATTCACGGTCTCTCAAATACTGAATTGATTAAACAGATAGGAAATATTGTAGCAGTTGATGATTATGTTGTGCAAGATATTTTGAATATTAGCAGCAGACCACGCATTGAAGATCTCGACAACAATTTATTTTTTAATATAAAATCAGTACTTGAACAGACATCGGATGGAATTCGAGTAGAGCAGATAAGCTTTATATTGAAAGGAAATCTTTTGGTGTCTTTCCAAGAAAAGAAAAGTGACTTTTTCGTAGAAATTAGAGAAAGGATCAAAACTAAAACAGGGATGGTTCGCAGAAAAAAAAACGACTATCTTTTGTATCTCTTACTTGATGCGGTGATGGAAAACTTTTTCATCACGCTTGAAAATTACGAGAACACACTTGACGAAATTCTGACGATAGCCAAAGACAGTAGCAATATTGAAGTTTTGAAAGAAATAGAGAAGAGTAGAGATGACCTTTATTTTTTAAAGAGATCTATTTTACCACTGAGAGATGCTTTGTACAATTTAAAAAACTTTGCGCAAGATGAGGTTTTTGAAGCCTTGAATCAAAAGAATTACAATTTCTTTTCGAGGCTGCATCAGAAGACTTTAGAATTGCTGGAGCAAATAGAATATGATATGAATTCGATTGAGTCTGCTACTAACATCTTTTTCTCAATTCAGAGTCAAAAGATGAATATGATTATGAAGACTCTTACGATTGTTTCGGTAATTTTTATCCCATTAACCTTTGTAGTCGGCGTCTATGGGATGAACTTCGACAATATGCCAGAGTTGCATTATAAAAATGGTTATTACGCAGTTATGATTATAATGGGCTTAATTGCGTTGTTTATGATCGCGTACTTTAAAAAGAAAGATTGGTTTTAAGCAGTGCGGTGTATTATAATTAATTCATTATGGTTTTCCACTTTTGATAATCGTGTAACTTTGAAAGGTTTACTATATCTAATCACGTAAGCATCATTGCGTTCTTGCTGAGATTTTTTTAGTACCATCGTATTAAATAATATGTAGCCATTTACAGCGGTAATATCTTCAACTTTTTCTGTAAAATATTTTTCGAAAAGAAAAGAGGGCATAGAAGTGTCCTGAAAAATGTCAATTATAATTAGGTCATATTGTTTTGTATCACTTAGCACAAATTCGAAGGCATCTGCAATTATTATTTCCAAATTTTCAACTTTATCAAGATGAAAATATTTATTTGCGATATCTATAATATTTTGATCAATTTCAACACCCGTGATTTTGTTCAAGTAGTTAATATCGTTTTTCAAAGTTTTGACGACACTTCCACCGGCGACACCAAGAATTAAAATGTGATTCATCTTTTGAATGTTTTCTTTTCCTATAAAAGCTAAACCTTTTGAAAGAATACGTTGAAGACTTCCGTAAGAGTAATTAGTATTTAAGGAATCAATAACGAGCTCTCCATTATTATATGTTACTTCTAGCGTCTTACTAAATTCAGATTTTACTTTGAAAATATTAATAGGAACTAAATAGCTTAAAATCTTATTAAGCATAATTTTTTTTTAAATATAATCAAATTTATTTTTCTCGCGGAGCATATTCTATGAAAGTGCCGTCATGGTAAAAGACGACAATTCTTTCTACTTCTGAAGTGCTAGAAATGACATGTTGTTTTTTTACATCACCTTTTTCTTCCATCGGTTTCACTTTTTTTTGATCTTCTTTTTTTACAGAAATTTCACTTTCAGCATTGGGCGGTGAGGAGTGTTGCGCTTTCAAATCAAGCTTTTCTTTCAACTCTTTTTGGCCAAGAAGCCAGTACAAATCTATTTGCGGAAAAGTATCGACAATCTTCAAAACTAAATCCAAACTCGGTTTATTTCTACCTGAAAGCAGATGTGAAATACTCGATCTCTGAACGCCAATTTGATCTGCAAACATAGAGGGAGTGACGTTTAAGTTTGTAAATATAGTTTCAAGCTTGCTAATAATTAGTTCTGATTTCATACATAAATAGATTAATTACAAATGTAAACTATTTGGTTTGCAATAACAATAGTGTGGATGTAAACAATTCAAATAGGTCAATAAATATTAACAAAAGGTTTAATTTATTAATTATAATAAACTGATTAACAAATACATGGGTACCAAAATATTAAATAGCTTTTACCCGTCAGCTTTTTTTAATATCTGAACCGGTTCTGCGAAGCCCAAAATTTACATCTGTAACAATTGTAAACTCAAATGTAAATTACAATTGTAAATTAATTGTGTAGTATTTTTGTAGAATGAGAAACGTATATCATTATGACGCGTTGCATTCCTTATATAAGGATGATAGAATTTCTGGTCGATACATTACAAATAACATTCTAGAGTTATTTCTTAATTCAGTAAATGGCAGTTGTAAAAAGTCCATTTTAGGTTACTCGGTATTCGAGAAACCTATTTACTTAATTGAGATTGGGTCTGGTGAAATGAAGGTGCTCATTTGGTCACAGATGCACGGAAACGAAAGCACAACTACGAAAGCAATTTTCGATTTTATAAACTTTATTTCTTCCGATGATTTTCTGGCGGTTAGTTTTAGAAAGGAGTTTTCTTTTATAATTATTCCAATATTAAATCCTGATGGGGCCGAATTATACACAAGAGAAAATTCGAATAAAGTTGATCTCAATAGGGACTTTGTGGCTTTAACTCAACCAGAAAGCAAAGTACTAATGGATCTGTTTATTAACTCCAAACCCGACTTCTGCTTTAATATGCACGATCAGCGCACTATTTTTAGTGCAGAAACAGGAAAACCAGCTACCATCTCATTTCTTGCTCCATCGTTTAATCAAAGTTGCGATATTAATGAGAATAGGCAGCTTGCTATCAATATTATTGCAGATATCAATAAAGTCCTCCAACCAATGATATCAGGGCAAGTTGGGCGGTTTGACGATGGTTACAATAGCAATTGCGTAGGAGATACTTTTCAGACACTTGGAGTGCCAACGATATTATTTGAAGCTGGGCATTATCCTAATGATTATCAGCGTGAAGTAAGCAGGAAAATAGTATTTATAAGTTTAATTGCGGCTTGCGAATCTGCTAGAGATAAAACCTATCTTGTTAATAGAACTAGCGATTATTTGAATATTCCTCAAAATAAAACGTTATTTTATGATTTTGTCTATAAAAATGTCAAAATTAATTATGATGGTAATGAAATCCTTAGTATTTTTGCCGCTCAATACAAAGAAGTACTTCGCGAGGGTTCTGTTGCTTTAATTCCTTATATATCAGAGGTTAATGTTGATGATAATGTGAGAGGTCATGTTGAATATGACGGCGAGTCTGAACTATTCAGAGATAATTTTGGAAATTATCCAGTTAAAGATAGATTAGCTAATTTCCGGATTGGGGATAAGCGCTTTCTGAATGGAGTTTTTATCAGTAAAACCACGAAGGTCTGAATTGTAGAGTAAAACACGAAGTTAAATAATAATACTGATACTATGAGTAAGTTTCGTTTAGATGATGTCGATCATCAAATTTTAGATATGCTAATTGACAACACAAGAATACCTTTTACAGATATTGCTAAGAAGTTATTGATCTCGGCAGGAACGGTTCATGTGCGTGTAAAGAAGATGGAAGATGCGGGAATTATTACAGGTTCATCACTTACTTTAGACTATGAAAAGCTGGGTTATTCGTTTATAGCTTACGTTGGAGTTTTTCTTAATAATACTTCGCAAACTAAATTTGTTTTGGAGCGTATTAACGAAATTCCCTTTGTAACTGTTGCACACGTAACTACAGGAAAATTCAACGTATTTTGCAAGATTAGAGCAAAAGATACTAAGCATGCAAAAGATGTTATCTTTATGATCGATGATATTGAAGGAGTTTATAGAACAGAAACTATGATATCTCTTGAAGAGAGCATCAACGATAAGAAAAGATTGATGCACACAATCTTCAAAAATATGTAAGCATTTATTGCAATCGATTTTAAAGTCTCAGTAGATAACTGGGACTTTTTTTATATATTTAGATTTATAAAAATAACGATATGCTCCTAAAAGATCTCCCAAAAAATTCTTTTTCTCAGAAACACACAGCTTATATTGAAGCTTTAGATCCTAATACCAATCTAATTGATGGTCTTGAGATTAGCTTATATGACTTTATTCGATTTGTGCAATCCGTTCCTTTAGGAAAGCACGATTATCAATATTCTCCAGGCAAATGGACAATCAAAGATATTATACAACATCTCATCGATTGCGAACGAATTTTCTGTTATCGCGCTCTGCGATTGGGCAGAAATGATCAAACGCAGTTATTATCTTTTGATGAAAATGAGTATGCAGCACAAGCTGGAGGTAATCTCAGAACTTTGCAAAATTTACTTACCGAATTTTCTACTGTGCGCCAAAGTACTTTGTTATTGTACAAAACGTTTACCGCAGAGCAATTGCACCAAAAGTGGGAGGGTACCAACGACGAATTATCTCTTGCAGCGCTGGGATTTATAATTATTGGACATCAGCAACATCACAGAAAGATTTTTGAAGAGCGGTACTTATAGCGGTTGTATAATGGTTTTAAGGCGGAGGGATAGCGAAAGCATTTCGCTATTATATAGATTATATAGTTTGTAAGTTTATTGTGGGCGAGACCTACGACAAAGCGACTGTGCAAAATAGAAATAGTAAAGGAGCGCAGGTCGGGCTCATATCTTTGTTGTAGTTTTTGCTTCGCAAAGCCACAACAAAGGATTTTCTTCACCAGTTCAATACGCTCGAGTCCACTTCAAATGAAATACATCGAATTCCTATGAAAATACTAACCAATGAGATAATCCCTCTCAAAAATTTTCGGGGAACAAAACATTATGCTTTTGATATCGGAAGCATTCCGCTATTATGATATTGGTACAATGCGATTAGTTTGTTGTTTAGTTTTTTTAAAGGCACTTCCCGCAGAGTGAATTTGTAAAGGAAAAGGAGTAATTTTCTTCAAATCGGGATATTAGTTTCCAATTTCGCAAAAATCATAAATACAAGAAATCAGGTTTTCAACTGTCGGCAATTTATATTATTGAGGCAAAATTGTTTCTATTGCAGAGGAGTTGCAAAGATGATTTGAAATAGGTGCCATAATTGTCTGCATAATCTTTTAATTCTTGTCCTATTTTTCCATTGTGCAAAGATGAAGATAAAGCGATATGCTAATTTATGGAGCTATTTCATCGTGAATTTAATGAAAAGAAAAATCTACTGTTAGCGGTAGAATCACTTATAATTCAATTTTAAATAAGTTTATTTTAAAAGTATTTCTTTGATTTCGAAAGGTTTGTCATTGTTTACCTAAATAAATTTATTTCAAAATTCAGTTGTAGAATGCACTTCAACCGTAGCCGTGATAGTAGCGGACCCGAGCGAAGCGAACAGGCGAAGCAAATTCCGCAGGCAGCGGTGCTATTTTTTCCTGACAGAGAAGA
Organism: Flavobacteriales bacterium; assembly: GCA_038243675.1. Lineage (GTDB taxonomy): Bacteria > Bacteroidota > Bacteroidia > Flavobacteriales > Flavobacteriaceae > Flavobacterium. The sequence continues at coordinate 15,592 of JBBSQV010000008.1, read as the reverse complement.
GCGACCAACGGAAGCTCCTTGTCTGTAATTAGAAAAAAAGCGCTGCGACGAGGAATTGTAGAGAATAGCGCGAATAGTTTCATAAAACTATTACGTAAAATAATTGCGTAAAAAAGAGGAACCTATTGCTAAATTCCTCTTTCTATATGTAATTTAAGTCAAAAGATTATTCTTCGTCCTCGTCTTCATCATCATCTTGTTCGATGTTTCTGTCCTCATCATCGTCGTCATCGGCTTCGTCATCGTCTTCTTGATCACGCTTGCGAGTCTTCTTAATAAGTTCTTCATCATCATCATCTTCGGTCATATCGTCGTCCTCATCAATTCTTTTAACGATATCGTCCAACGGCTCCACCATTGCGTCAAGATCATCGTCTTCGTCAAAGTTTTCCATACTATTGGCTAGCTTGGTGCTTACTTTGACAAGGTAAATGGTGTCTTCGGTGCGAACTTCTACCGCCTCGATCATTTCATTTTGGGCATTTCTAAACCGGACAATATTTGTATCGTCATAGCCGTCTGGAAATTTATCAACCAAAAGGTTCAAAATTTCGTTGGTCAGTTTTGAATAATCAACAATAACTCTTTTCATAAATTTATTAATAGTCTAAAAGGTAAGCAAAAATTAACGGTGCAACAATGGTTGCATCAGATTCAATTATGAATTTTGGAGTATTAATATCTAATTTTCCCCAAGTAATTTTTTCGTTAGGAACAGCTCCAGAGTATGAACCGTAACTTGTTGTAGAGTCAGAAATCTGACAGAAATAGCTCCAGAAAGGCGTTTCAGGCTTCTCCATATCTTGGTAAAGCATTGGAACAACGCAGATTGGAAAATCTCCGGCGATACCTCCTCCAATTTGGAAGAATCCAACTCCTTTGTCAGAATTTTTAGTGTACCAGTCCGCAAGGTATCCCATATATTCAATACCAGATTTAACTGTAGATGCTTTAAGCTCTCCTTTGATAACGTAAGATGCGAAGATATTTCCCATTGTACTATCTTCCCATCCTGGTACAATAATAGGTAGGTTTGCTTCTGCAGCGGCGTACATCCAACTATCTTTAAGGTCAATTTCGTAGTATTCTTCAAGAACACCCGAAAGCAACATTTTGTACATAAATTCGTGTGGAAAATAACGTTCTCCAGCTTCTTCTGCATCTTTCCAGATCTTTACGATATGTTGTTGCAATCTTCTGAAAGCTTCATGCTCAGGAATACAAGTATCTGTCACACGGTTTAATCCGCGTTCCATCAAATCCCATTCTTCTTGAGGTGTCAAATCTCTATAATTTGGTACACGCTCATAATGAGAGTGCGCAACAAGGTTCATAATATCTTCTTCAAGATTCGCACCTGTACAAGAAATAATTTGCACTTTGTCCTGTCGGATAATTTCTGCAAAAATCTTTCCTATCTCAGCTGTACTCATTGCTCCAGCTAAAGTTACCATCATTTTTGAGCCTTTTTTCAATTGCTCTTCGTATGATTTTGCAGCGTCTACTACAGACGCAGAGTTAAAATGCAGGTAGTATTTTTCAATAAACTGGCTAATTGGTCCTTTATTCATTATCAACTTTATTTATATAATTCAATTTTTATTTATGCTTGTGCTTTCGTGAAATTAGTAATTATCAAAGAAATAATATTTTATCCAAAATTACAAATCCAAAAATTATTCTACTTTCTTATCGTACCCTAAAATTTTAAGTACATCTTCAGCATTTTGCTGCTCGGAGAAAACTTCTGTTGCAAGAATACCGTTTTCGTCACGGTCAATCAAGATGTGCTTTGGCTGAGGAATCAAACAGTGATGCAGTCCGCCAAAACCTCCAATTGTTTCTTGATATGCACCGGTATTAAAGAATCCGAGGTACAACGGCTTTTCTTTGTTGTATTTAGGCAAATAAATCGCGTTCATATTCTGCTCAGAGTTGTAATAATCATCGCTATCGCAGGTTAATCCTCCCAGAAGTACACGCTCGTAAGTGTCATTCCATCTATTTACGGCAAGCATAATAAAACGCTTATTGATGGCCCAAGTGTCAGGAAGGGTCGTGATAAAAGAACTGTCAATCATGTTCCACTTTTCACGATCGTTTTGCTGTTTCTGGTACAAAACCTGGTAAACTGCTCCACCGCTTTCGCCGACTGTATACGAGCCAAACTCTGTAAAGATGTGCGGAACATCAACGTCAGCTTCTTCGCAAGCAATTTTAATTTGATTGGTAATTTCGTCTATCATATATTGATAGTCATAATCAAAAGCTAGAGAGTTCTTGATTGGAAAACCACCACCGATATTCAAACTATCTAATGTTGGACATTCTTTTTTAAGCGCAACATATACTTTAATACATTTTACAAGTTCGTTCCAATAATAAGAATTATCCATAATTCCTGTATTGATAAAAAAGTGCAAAACTTTTAATTCAAGGTTGTCGTTATCCTGAATCTGTTTCTTATAAAAAGGAACAATGTTTTTGTACCCAATTCCCAAACGACTCGTATAAAATTCGAACTTTGGATCTTCCTCGGCTGCAATTCTAATACCAATCTTAAATTTTCCATTAATCTCTGCTTGAAGTAAATCAAGTTCTTCGTAATTATCTATTATAGGTATTGTTTTGCTATATCCGCCATTAATGAGACGTGCGATATTTGTTACATACTGATCTCTTTTGAAGCCGTTACAGATAATAAAAGTGTTCTTATTTATTTTTCCATTTGCAATAAGGCGCTCGACAATGTCGATATCAAAAGCAGAAGAAGTTTCAATATGAATATCATTTTTGAAAGCTTCGTTCATTATAAATTCAAAATGCGAGCTTTTGGTACAATAGCAGTAATAGTATTTCCCCTCATATTTATTCTTTTCCATCGCTTTTCTGAAATATCCTTTTGCTTTTTGAATATTTTTTGAAATTTGCGGTAGGTATGTAAATTTAAGTGGTGTACCATATTGTTCCACTAGTTTCATCAAATCGATGTCGTGAAACTGCAGGTTGTCTTTGTTAAGTTTAAATTCTTCTTGAGGAAAATAATATGTTTGATTTATTAGATCGCTATATTTTGTATTCATTTGTAATACTGTGTGTTAAATAAAGTTAAGTAAAGAATTAGATGATGCTATTTAAATCAAACATGCGGTTTTGCGTATATGATTTGTAGTCTTTCTATTCTTATATTTAAGATAGATAAAAGTGGCTGTGTTTGAAATTCGACAAAATTTATAGATGTTGTAATATTGGCCAAAAATAAAGTCAGAGTACTGATATTTTGTCTACAAGACGTGTATGTATTTTGAGCTTTTTTCACGGAACAAATGTAAAAAATTTAATATGCGTTACGCAATATTTTTGTTTAAATAAATAAGGTATTTTTATAATCATCAAATGATGAATAAATCATATCGTCTTCAACTTGCTGATCAATTTTGATATTTCCTATACCATCGAGGAGTGCGAATTTTACTTTACCGAACTCATTTTTCTTATCATGTCTTAGTAAATTTAAAATTTCTGCTATATCAGAATCTAGAAACTGCACCTTTTCAAAAATCGACAGTAACTGATTTTTTATAATTGCAAATTCAGACTTAGATATCAAATTTAATTTGAAAGATAAGAAACTTTCCAGAATCATTCCAATTGCGATTGCTTCTCCGTGTAAAAGACTAATCTCTTTCGTCATAAAATGACTTTCGATTGCGTGCCCTAAGGTGTGGCCAAAATTTAGAGCTTTTCTTATTCCTTCTTCAGTAGGATCTTGAAGTACAATGTTATTTTTTATCTGTACAGATTCAGATATTAGCGAATCAAAGTCTGCATAATCGATTGTACTGAGTTCTTGAAATTTATCCCAAAACTTTTTATCAGCGATAAGTCCATGTTTAAGCATTTCGGCTAATCCTGAACGCATTTGATTTTGCGGAAGCGTCTCCAAAAATTCTGTATCAACAACCACCATTTGCGGAGATGAAATTGTGCCTATTTGGTTTTTTAAATTTCCAAGGTCAACGCCGTTTTTGCTGCCTATTGCGGCATCTACCATTGATAGTAGAGTAGTGGGAACATTAATAAAGGAGATGCCTCTTTTAAAAGTTGCTGCTACAAAACCTCCAATATCACTGACGACACCGCCGCCTAAGTTTATTAAAATACTTTTTCTATCCGCTCCTAGATCAGATAAAACACTCCATAATTCAACGCAAGTTTCTATATTCTTAGAAAGTTCAGAAGGTTCGATTTCAATTATCTCAATTTTGCTTTCCGTTGCAATATTACTTAGGAATTTTGAAGAGCAAAGTTCATTCGTATTGGTATCTACAAGAACAAATAGCGTGGAGTGTAAATGTGACTTTAAATATGCATTTAATTGCTCATAACCATCGTCATTAAAATATACTGAGTAGCCTGTAGAAAGTATTGATTGCATAGGAGTTTTAGTATAAAATTAAAGGGCGCAAATTAAGGTATTTTTTGACCAATAATAGGCGCAGTGTCATTATATTTGCAGGATTAAATTTAGTCATGGAAAAAATATTTAATAATACAGAAGTTGCTTTTGCTTTAAAGTCAAAAAACGAACTTGATCGTGCTTACTGGCTTTTTAAAATGATTCAAAATCCTACACTTGTAAAAGTTGGGACATCACTTACACATTTTGCTCTCAAACTACATTTGCCAGTTACAGGTCTTATCCGATCTACGGTATTTGACCACTTCTGTGGAGGTACTACTGAGCGTGATTGTTTGCCAGTAGTAGATAAAATGTATGAAAAGGGCGTCTCGTCAGTTTTAGATTATTCTGTAGAAGGTAAAGAAGACGAAGCCCACTTTGATGACGCTATGGAAATGACCTTGCGTATTATCGATTTTGCAAAAGAAAGAAAAGCACTTCCTTATGCAGTATTTAAACCAACAGGATTTGGAAGATTTGAATTATACGACAAAATTGGTGCTGGAGTAGCGCTTAATGATTCGGAAACCAAAGAATGGGCTAGAGTAGTAGAGCGTTTTGATAAAGTTTGTAAAAAAGCGTTTGAAAATGATATCGAAGTTTTGATAGATGCCGAAGAAAGCTGGATGCAAGATGCCGCTGATGATCTGGTAAAAACGATGATGCAGCGTTATAATACTAAAAAGACAATCGTCTTTAATACTCTTCAAATGTATAGACACGATCGATTGGCTTATCTGGTCAAACTACATGAGCAAGCAAAAATTGAAGGATTTTATATAGGTATGAAATTGGTTCGCGGGGCCTATATGGAAAAAGAAAATGCGCGCGCAGCAGAAAAAGGATATCCATCGCCAATTTGCAAGGACAAAAATGCAACTGACGAAAATTACAATGCTGCAGTTAAATATATGCTTGCTAATATTGATAAGATGGGATTGTATGCTGGTACTCACAATGAGGAAAGTTCTTATATGCTTATGAGAATGATGAAAGAAAACGGAATTGACAAAGGAGATCGCAGAATCTTTTTCGGACAGCTTTATGGAATGAGTGATAATATCAGTTTCAATCTAGGAGCAGCTGGATATAATGTTGCCAAGTACCTTCCTTTCGGCCCTGTGCGTGAGGTTATGCCGTACTTGATACGTCGTGCGCAAGAAAACACTTCTGTAGCAGGACAGACAAGCAGAGAGTTAAATTTGATTTCTGCTGAGAGAGAAAGAAGAGCAAAAAATAATTAAATAAAATCTCTTTTTATAGTTGCACATATAAATTTATTATCTATATTTGCACACCGATAAAAAGGGGGCGATTAGCTCAGTTGGTTCAGAGCATCTGGTTTACACCCAGAGGGTCGGGGGTTCGAATCCCTCATCGCCCACAAGAAAAAGCAGAAACGAGAGTTTCTGCTTTTTTATTTCCCAAAAGTGTCATAAGCTTCGCTTTTGTAAGCATTTGGGAAATAAAAAAGCAATCCGGGACCAACGGGAGCGGATTATGCTTTTTCTTGTAGCATTAACTCCTTCTGGGATCACCGAAGGTAATCCCAGAAATCTTCTTAGAACATTCTTTTCAAAGTTTTAATGTCAAAAGCTTCGCTTTTGTAAGTATTTGGGAAATAAAAAAGCAATCCGTGACCAACGGGAGCGGATTATGCTTTTTCCTGTAGCATTAACTCCTTCCGGGATCACCGAAGGTAATCCCAGAAATCTTCTTAGAACATTCTTTTCAAAGTTGTAAAGTCAAAAGCTCTGCTTTTGTAAGCATTTGGGAAATAAAAAAGCAATCCGTGACCAACGGGAGCGGATTGTGCTTTTTCTTGTCGCATTAACTCCTTCTGGGATCACCGAAGGTAATCCCAGAAATCTTCTTAGAACACATTCTTTTCAAAGTTGTAATATCAAAAGCTTCGCTTTTGTAAGCATTTGGAAATAAAAAGCAGTCCGTGACCGACGCGAGCGTATTATGCTTTTCTTATAGCTTTAACTCCCTTTGAGTTCACAGCAGGTAATCCCAGAAATATTTGAAGTATATAAAATTGTTTATGCATCAGCCGCAGTATTTTAATTAATTACTCAACAGCAGATCTACGCGTTTGAGAAATCTTCTCTATCGCCATTGCAATGTCGCTTCCTGCAGGCTGTTGATATAGTTCCAAATCAAACCACGATGCTGCCGCAAATAAGTGATCAAAAATATCGGATTGAATATTCTCATATTCCAACCACGATGTAGTATTCGTAAAACAATAGATTTCGATTGGCAATCCGCGATCGTCGGCAGGCAACTGCCGAACTAACATTGTCATATTTTGCTCAATTCCTTTATGCTCTATCAAGTAATTTTCCACATAATTCCGAAAAATCCCGATATTTGTCATCCGTCTTCCATTTATTAATTCAGATGTGTCGACGCCAAAATCCTTATTATATTTCTCAATTTCAACTTGTCTATCGGTTACATAATCTGTAATTAAAGTATATTTCTTAAAGCGCTCTCGAGTTTCGGGATCCACAAATTTGATGGAATGAACGTTGAATAAAATAGATCTTTTTATGCGACGACCACCGCTTTCCTGCATACCACGCCAGTTTTTAAAGCTATCAGTAATAAAGTAAAATGTCGGAATGGCAGTTATTGTCTTGTCCCAATTTCGAACTTTAATAGTATTTAAATTTATAGCAATCACATCACCGTCGGCATTATATTTTGGCATTTCAACCCAGTCGCCAACCCGCACAACATCATTGGTCGAAATCTGCACACTTGCTACCAATCCCAAAATCGTATCCTTAAATATAAGAAGTATAATGGCAGTCATAGCACCAAAAGCGGTAAGAAAGTACATTGGTGACTTACCTACAAGTACCGAAAGAACGATTATAAAAACAGCGATATAAAGTACAATGCGCACGAGCTGAAAATAACTAGCGAGAGGCTTATTAACAAATGCCGCAGACTTCGACAGCATATATTCTGCACCTTTAAGAAAAGAAACCACGACCAAAGTAGCAGCAATCAAAACGTAAATGTCACCGAGCTTTATCATAAACGGCTGCAGTGCTGCATAATCCGAAAACAGATAGGGAGTGGCCATCCGAATAATTATGGAGGGAATAAGATGGCCAAGATTATTAAAAGTAGTACGATCTGTCAGAATACCATCCAATTTCACTAACGATTTCCTAAAAAATACGTGCAGTAATTTAAGTATAATTTTTTTTGTAAGAACGTATATTGTGAGTGATAGCAAGATCAACGCTACCAAGCCTATCAGAAGTCGCGCTAGCGAAATCCATTCGGTTGCAATGCCTGCGTCAGATAGTAAGGTTTCAAACCATACATCTAAGAATACCATTTTTTTCATTTTATAATATTTGGTGCAAAACTACAGCTATACTAGCGGTTTTATAGGTTTATAGGCTGTTTATTATTTTTAGGAGCTGATCGCGCTATTCACTACAATTCCTCGTTGCAGGACCTTTTTTCCAATAATCCATAAGGAGCTTCCGTTGGTCGCTCTTCTGCATCAGGAAAAAATAGTCCTGCTGCCTGCGGGATTTGCGCTACTATCACGGCTAGGGAAATATTCATTTTAAGACAATTATTTTTAAAAACATTAATTGTACTTTTAAGAATTAAACTTTTTTAGTCAAATAATTAATAGTTCTAGATTGAAATGAATTTAATTATTGAAACTAGTTGATTAGTTGGTCTTTTGTTAATACTTTAAAATCAATCACATAATAAATTATTAAAAATGCTTTTTCAAGACAGTGAACTATTTACCGTCGGAACACGAGGAAGAAGAACATACGATCTTCCGGACGCTCATATTGTTTTAATTGATGCGTTTTTTAATAAAGAAGAATCCGATTACTATTATGAAGAATTTTTAGATTCAACTAGTTGGTCAGCGTACGAAATGAAAATGTATGACAAGACCGTAAAAGCACCTCGACTTATTTCTTGGCACGAAGATTCAAAAATAGCAACTGATAATTCAGCTCAAGCATTCACAAAAGATTTAAACGATATTAGATCAAAAGTTCAGAAAGAAACAGATCTATATTTCAATGCAGTCTTACTGAATTTATATCGAAATGGCAATGATTCTGTAGCGTGGCACAGCGACAAAACTCATCGAACGAGCGATAATCCCACAATTGCTTCTGTATCTTTTGGAGAAACCAGAATGTTTAAGCTTCGACATAAAACCCGAAAGGATATTCCAATTGTCGAAATTCCTCTTTATCACGGAACTTTTTTGCTAATGAGCGGAACAACAAATTCCTTTTGGGAACATCACGTACCACGAACTTCAAAAAACATTTTGCCTCGAATTAACCTCACTTTTAGACAGGTAATCTACTAAATAACAAAAAAGATCAGGAGTAGGATTTTTAAATTAATTCAAACGCTAATTATTAAATATTACAGCGTTTTTTGGCGGTAATAGTGGGCGCAAAAGTATTGTAACTATTTATGAAAAATTTACCTTAGAGTTTTTGAATAAATTTTATATTTGGCTACTTTAAATTTAGAACTATGGCTTCAGGCTTTTTTGCAATTTTAGATGATATCGCAGCTATAATGGACGATGTTGCAGTAATGAGTAAAATTGCGGCAAAGAAAACTGCCGGAATTCTTGGAGACGATCTTGCCGTTAATGCAGAGAAAGCTTCAGGATTTGCTTCTTCTCGTGAAATACCAGTTTTATGGGCAATCACAAAAGGTTCTTTATTAAATAAAGCAATTATTCTCCCTATAGCATTTGTATTAAGCGCTTTTTTTCCAATCGCTATAACAATTGCATTGTTGCTAGGAGGTTTCTACTTAGCTTTTGAAGGAGCAGAAAAGATTTACGAATTTTTATTTCCTCACCATCACGATGCAGTAGTAGATGTAGACCAAGACATAACCGAGGAAGAAATTCTTGCAATGGAAAAATCCAAGGTGAAATCGGCTATTTTAACTGACTTTATTTTATCGGTTGAAATTGTAATTATTGCAATGAGCACCGTTGTTGGAAAACCACTTCCGACGCAGATTATGGTTGTAAGTGCAATAGCATTGTTAGCAACTGTGGGTGTTTACGGAATTGTAGCAATTATTGTTCGTATGGACGAGGCCGGATATTATCTTATTAAGAAAAGTAAAAAAGAAAAAAGTATAAAGAAATCTTTCGGAATGCTTTTGGTAAAAGCGCTTCCTTATGTGATAAAATCCTTGACCGTAATTGGAACAGTTGCATTAATTCTTGTAGCTGGTGGAATATTTACCCATAATGTGGAATTTTTTCACAGCTTTTTAACCAATCTACCAGATATTGTTCGTGAAGCTATTATTGGTTTAGCGGTCGGAATACTCTGCGTGATTGTCGTAAAGGCGTTTTTATTTATAAAAAACTCCTTTAAAAAGCAGTAAAACCTTTCATATTATATTTCCGATTTATCTTTTCCGTGGCAATTTCTGCGTTCTAGATTTTTTCTGTGGAATAATTTTTAAACTTTCTACATTCTCATTTTTAAAAACAGTTGCTGGCATTAATTAAACTTATACGCAAATGTTTGTGGGTTGTCTGTTATTGTCTACATAATATATTCTGCTTTCGTAAACTTGATTAATAAAACGTACTTTTAAATTTAATGACTATTAGTTATTATTAATCAATATTTAAAAGTTTAAAAATAATGCTAAAAGATATATTACTCCCACGAAAAATGTACAATTCGTCAGAACATCAGATGATGCGCGAGATGATTGTAGGTTTTATCGAATCGGATATGATGCCTTTCCAGGAGGAATGGGAAACCAATCAAATGGTTCCTCGTGAACTTTGGACAAAGGCGGGAAACTTGGGATTGCTGTGTCTGGATATGCCCCAAAAATACGGTGGAAGTGGATTGGACTTTTCTTTTAGTGCTTTGTTTATCGAAGAACTCGGAAAGAAAGGAATTTCCGGACCAGGATTTTTTCTACATTCTGATATTGTTGCGCCATATTTATTGAAGTACGGAACAGAAGATCAAAAGACTAAATACTTGCCAGCAATGGCTTCGGGAGAAATTATTACAGCAATTGGAATGACCGAGCCAAACTGCGGTAGTGATTTGCAAGCAATCAAAACGACAGCACAGGATTGTGGCGATCATTATCTAGTAAATGGTCAGAAGACTTTTATTACAAATGGTTTTATGTGCGATATGGCGATTATCGCTGTGAAGACTAATAAAAATACCGAGAATGAAGGTGTTTCGCTTTTGATAATGGATGTGAACGCGAAAGGTTTTGCAAAAGGAAATCCTCTCAAGAAAATCGGAATGAAGTCTCAAGATACTGCCGAATTATTTTTTGATAATGTAAAAGTTCCCAAAGAGAATCTGCTAGGCGAGGAGGGAAAAGGATTTTATATAATGATGAGTGAGCTCGCCAGAGAACGACTCACCGTTGCCATCACAGCAGTAGCAACCGCTCAAGGCGCAATAGAAAGTACAATTGGGTACACAAACGAACGTTCGGCTTTTGGGAATTCGATTTCATCATTTCAGAATACGCAATTCAAATTGGTAGAATGTGCTACAAAATTGCAATTACATCAATCATTTCTAGATTCAAGTATTGAGCATTTGATGAATGAAACTCTTTCGGCAGAAATTGCCTCTATGATCAAATTTAGTGCAAGCGATATGTGTGGAGAAGTAGTGGACGAATGTCTACAGCTCTTTGGTGGATATGGCTATATGTGGGAATATCCAATTTCGAGAATGTACGTTGATAATCGAGTTGCAAGAATTTATGCTGGTACAAACGAGATTATGAAAGTGATTGTAGCGAGGAAGTTGTTTAAAAAATAGAATTGAAAGATTCAACGATTGTAAGATTGAAAAATTGAAAGATTGAAAGATTGAAAGATTGAAAAATTTCAGAATAGACAAAACATTTAGTTATCCAATTCTAAATGCTTTTATATTACATCTGAATCTTTTTATCTACAGTAGCAGATCTATCAATGTTTTTATTTCTTGTAAATCCAAGCCCTGAAATTATCCGAAAACCCATAGCCCAGATTGGCGCAAAAAGCCCGGAGCAAAAAAAAGCGCATTTTTTAGGCAGAATAAAGCGACCAAAGGAAGCTCTTATTACTACCTAAAAAAATGGCTTTTTTTGTGAGAACTTGACGCAAAAAGCTGTTAATAGCTCCTTAAAAATAGTATTTAAATAAAAAGCCATCACAAACTGTAATGGCTTTATTCTATATGAGAAAAATCTTATTTTGAAATTTCCTGTAAAACTGCTTTGCTGCTATAGTTAACAACTTTCAAAGTAATCGGGACATTCTGCATTGTCTTACCTTCAATTACGTAAATTTTGCCATTGTCAAGTTTTGTATTACTTCGGTCGAAATCTACATCGCCGTGAGTTAAAGTATTTTTGATATCTACAGTGTCAATCCAAGACTCTGCGAGAACAGCAGACGCCGCCTCCGAATAATGGAAAGGTTTGTTGCGAAGATCATTGAGCACTCTACCGTTAGGAAAATAGGTGCATCGCATATCTTTTCCGCTTAAAATCATCGAAAGAAAAAACATGCCTACTGCAAAGCCTCCAAGGTAATATGCGAGTCGAAATCTAAATCTCATTGTAATTTATTTTGCGCAAAGGTAACTGAAACCAAGGTCAAAACACAAATAAATTGATGTCACTATCGTTCAATCCGAACCATTCGCCAATCGTTTTGCTGGTTAAAATTCCGTGGTATAAATAAACGCCGTTGCGAAGTCCGACATTTGAGCGAATTGATTCTTCGATACCGCCATCGTCGCCAACTTCGATAAGGTAAGGCGTGATAATATTGCTGATAGAAAGTGATGCGGTCTTGGAGTAGCGCGACGGAATATTTGGAACGCAATAATGAATTACGTTGTTCTTGATAAAAGTTGGATTTTCGTGCGAAGTTACTTCCGAAGTTTCGAAGCACCCGCCCGTGTCAATACTAACATCGACGATTACTGCACCACGTTTCATATGCTCAACCATTGTTTCCGAAACTACAATTGGACAGCGCTCTTTGCCGTGCATCGCGCCAATTGCGACGTCGCATCTGCGCAACGCTTTGAGCAACGTTTTGGAATGAATGGTAGAAGTGAAAATGTTTTGAGTCAAATTATTCTGAAGTCTGCGCAGTTTGGTAATGCTGTTATCGAATACTTTGACATTAGCACCAATTCCTATTGCAGTTTTTGCTGCGTATTCGCCAACTGTGCCAGCGCCAATAATTACGACATCTGTAGGGGGAACGCCACTAATATTTCCAAATAATAGACCTTTTCCATCATTGTTACTTATCATAAGCTCGGCAGCAATCAATATAGAAGCAGTTCCAGCAATTTCGCTCAGCGATTTTACCGCGGGATAACTTCCATCTTCGTCCTTAATATATTCAAAAGCCAAAGCAGTAGCCTTCTTTTTCATCAATGCCTGAAAATATTCTTTCTTACGTGTTTTTATTTGAATTGCCGATATGATGACCGCATTTATTGATATATGTTCAATTTCTTCGAGGGTTAAAGGCTCCACTTTTAATAGTAACGGACAGCTTAAAACCTTTTTGGTATCTGTGGTAATTTCGGCTCCAGCCTCACTATATTCTCTATCACAATAGCTACTTGACAAACCTGCACCAGCTTCCATCAGAATTCTGTGGCCGTGAAGCGTGAGAGAAGCAACTGCATCTGGAGTAAGACAAATTCTACGCTCCTGACAACTGATCTCTTTGGGAATACCAATGTAGAGTTGACTTTTATGACGGCCAACTTCCAGAGTTTCTTCCTGTGGCATTAACTGCTGTTTTGTAAATGGGCTAAATGACATAGTATTAATGTATTAACGCTCTAAGTTATCAAAAAAAAGCAAGACTTCTAGTTCCTCTTTTTTCAAAGTTATAAATAAAAGCAAAGTTGAATCTTTTATCTGAATTAAAAGTGATCGAAATTATATTATTTCCAAAGCTCTTTCTCCTATCTCAATCTCCCGAATATTGACTGTCGTGACATTGCCTGGAAGGAGATTCGGAATCTTTTCTGGCCACTCCATAAAGCACCAGTTACCAGAGTATAAATATTCTTCGATTCCCATATCCAAAGCTTCTATTTCCGAATTAATTCGGTATAGATCAAAGTGATAGATGCTTTTACCTTCAGGTGTTTCGTAGTCATTAACCAAAGAGAAAGTTGGCGAACTTGTCACATCTTTCACTCCTAAATGACGACATAAAGCCTTGATAAAGGTGGTTTTTCCCGCACCCATCAATCCATTAAAAAGTACGACTTTGTTAGGATTGGATTCGAAAAAATGTGCAGCCGCCGAGTCAATTTTGTCTAATGAGAACACAAATTCCATATTATAATTTGATTATTTCGGATTAAATACAAGGAAAGGAACAATCATCTCTTCGAGTGAAATTCCACCGTGTTGATAGGTATTTCTGTAATAACTCACGTAGTGATTATAATTGTTGACGTAAGCCAAGAAATTATCATTTTTGGCAAAAATAAACGAACTACTCATATTGATAGCAGGCAATCCAATCTTTTTTGGATCTTTTACGGCATACACATCTTTGTCTTCGTAAGTCAAACTTCTACCTGTTTTGTATCTCAGATTTAAACTGGTGTTTTTGTCTCCAATAACTTTCGAGGGATTTTTTACATTGATTGTACCGTGGTCTGTGGTGATTATTAATCGAAAGCCCATTTGCTGTGCTTGCTGAATAATCTCGAGAAGTGGGGAGTTTTTAAACCAACTTAAAGTCAATGATCTATAGGCTTTATCGTCTGCTGCAAGTTCTTTTACAACTTCCATTTCGGTTTTTGCGTGCGATAGCATATCGATAAAATTGTAAACGACTGTCACAAGATTATTGTCCTTCAATCCTTTAAAGTTGTCGACCAATTTTCTACCACTTGCTAAACTGGTGATTTTGAAATAATCTTCTTTTAAATCAAGTCCTAATCTTTTGAGTTGTGCTGATAAAAATTCGGCTTCATACAGATTTTTTCCACCTTCTTCTACATCATTTTTCCAATATTGAGGAAATTTCTTTTCCATTTCCAATGGCGTTAATCCAGAGAAAATAGCATTTCTAGCATACTGAGTGGCAGTTGGAAGGATAGCGTAGTAGGCACTTTCTTTTTCTAATTTGTAGTGATTGGCAACAATACTTTCAAAAGATTTCCATTGATCGTATCGCAGATTATCAATCACGACGAATAAAACTGGTCTGTCTTTCTTTTTAAGTTCTGGAACAACGAGCGTTTTAAACAGAGTATGTGATAGAACAGGATGTTCAGCTTTTGGCTCGTGCCAATCTTCGTAATTGCGCTCTATAAATTTCCCAAATTGCGAGTTAGCTTCATTTTTTTGCGACTCCAAAATTTCACTCATTCCTTGGTCTTCAATATTCTCGAGTTGAAGTTCCCAAAAAATAAGTCTTTTATACAAATCAACCCAACCTTCATAGGTATTAACCATCGAAAGGTCCAATGCAATTTTTCTGAATTCTTTCTGATAATCCAAAGTCGTCTTCTCCGAAATTAGTCGAGAATGATCAAGATTTTTCTTGATGCTTAGCAGAATTTGGTTTGGATTTACTGGTTTAATCAGATAATCTGCGATTTTTGAACCAATCGCTTCTTCCATAATATATTCTTCTTCACTCTTGGTAATCATAATTACGGGAGTGGCAGATTTTATTTCCTTTATCTCGGCAAGGACTTCAAGTCCGCTCATTCCAGGCATATTTTCGTCAAGGAATACGAGGTCAAAATCTCCTTCGGCGTACATATCAACGGCATCACGACCATTATTACAGGTAGTTAGGTGGTAGTTTTTTTTCTCTAAGAAGAGAATATGTGGCTTGAGTAGATCTATTTCGTCATCTACCCATAATATTTTTATCTGATTCATAAAGTATCTATTTATTGCAAGGCAATTTAGCCTTATTCGCTATACCGCATTATTAAATTTATCGTAAAAGTACAAGAATTCTTATAATATCGCTTTCGCTAAAATTAAGAAGGGTGACAAATTCTAAGACAGCACTTCTTAAGCTAGGGCAGAGATATT
>JBBSQV010000007.1:0-47613 GCA_038243675.1 Flavobacteriales bacterium | reverse complement strand
TTATCGTTTTAATGAGAAATGGGCTTTAAATTCTTTGTTTGTTCCGTTTTCTAGGTAGAATACTGTGAACCAGTAGTCTGATGAAGGGAGTGGTTTTCCGTTGAAAGTTCCATTCCATCCTTCGCCACGTGGACTGATTTGTTTAATTAGCTTTCCGTAGCGATCAAATATATAAATTTTTGCGCTTAGATCACTAGCTAAGGTTGTAATATTCCAAGTGTCGTTTATTCCATCTCCGTTTGGTGTAAAGAAGTGTGGATAGTTGATTGCATATACTTCTAGTACTAGATCTTCTTCACATGAGTTTTCATCGCGTACTACTACAGTATGCGCCCCCGGTGTGATGTTCGGGAAGATTCCGTCATTGGCTAAGAACGGCCCTCCGTCTAGTGAGTATGTATAATCTCCAAATCCTTCTACCGTCACAGTCAGTGTCTGATTGTCACTAAAAGCATTTGTTACTGTAAAGCCTTCTCCTACTGGCACAGCAGGGCCTGATTTGACAACTGTAAATGTTCCTGCAGCTGATGGACATCCTAATGCACTTACACTTGTTGCCACTACTGAGTAAACTCCTGGAGTAATGGTATTAATCGTATAAGTAGCATTTACTGCTCCTGCTATTGCAACACCGTCTAACGACCACTCAAATGTATAAAGTGTTGGGTCTAGATTGCTGTCTAGTGTTAAGCCACTATTCAAAGTGTTGGTTTCAAAGTCTACACATAATGCATCAGCATCTGCAGTAATTACTGGATTTGGCAATGCTTCGATTGTAATGTCTACTTGCACAGGAAGTGATCTACATCCGGTTGTGGTATTGTTTACCGCTGCAAATAATACTTCTGTACTTGCTGGGTAAGCTGTAGCTGGATCAATTGCATTTGTTCCACCTTGAGCATCTTCTAGAGTTGGATAGTACGATACTGTGAATTGTGGTGCTGCTTGAGCTCCCAAAATCTCTGTATCAAACAATGTCGCTAAATCAACAATCAAGATTCCATCAACATCTGTATCACAAGTTGTATAGGCTGTTGGCTCTGTTGCTACTGCACCTTCGGCAACTACTAAAGTGACTACTGCAAATGATTTACATTCTGTATCTCCTTGGGTAACCGCTACCACGATATCCTGAGGATTGCTGGTATTGGTATAAAGGTTATCCAATTGATTAATACCTGCATCTGCATCTTCTTGGTTTAAGAAGTATGCGAATGTGAAATCTGCAATGTCTTGTCCTTCTTCTAACACTTCATCGTTGTGAGTGTCCAAAGTAAACTCTGCCGTTCCCGTTGCTCCGATGTCACAGAATTTGTATTCTGTTGGATCGTTTAGAATTGGAAGTCCATTGACAAGGATATTTTGTTGAATGATTACATAGCAATTGTCTCCTAAATAATTTACAGAAGAGTTCATTACTTTGATCCAGATTGTTCCTGCTGCTCCTGTATAATTTGTAGGATCTGCAATTGGATTTACTCCATCAATAGCATCTTGCTCTGATAAGTAATATTCAAATACTAAGTTTGGATCTTCATCTGCGATATAGTCTTGGTTTTGTGTCAAATCAAAGATTCCTTCTTCGCTACCTAAAGTGTCCTCACAACCTTCGATGTCCAATCCAGATAAATCTGTACGTGGTGTTGGCAATGGCAATACTCGAATGTCCATTGTTGTGTAACTAACACATCCATCTTGTGATGTTACCATCACACCCAATGTTTGTGCATTGGCAATATTGGTATACGCTGTTGGATCTGTAATAGCATTTGTTCCGGCTAGCGCATCTGCATAACTTGGGAAATACACAATTGTGTATCCGGTTGCTGTCCCTACAATCTCCTCATTTTTTACCGTAAGGTCAAATACCGTTTGTGGCAAAGTGGTCGTTGGCCCGTCATCACAAAGTGATAATGGGGTTGGACGCGTTAGCAAGATTGGTAGGTTCACACTAATTTCAAAACTCTTCACAGCGAAACAATCGCTATTGTCATCATCTACTCGAACCCAAATTGTTTGTGGATTTGATGTATTTGTATAGTAAGTATCTTGAATAATGGCTGGTGTTCCAGCAGTAGCATTCGCCTCGCTTGTATAGTAAGTTACTGTGTAAGGCCCCGCTCCTATTTGAGCATCAATGATAATTTGATTTTGAACAGTTAGATCAAAAGTGGTATACCCATTCTGATTGTTGCTGTCGTCATCACATTTTACAATAGGATCAAGTGCTGGAATTTTCGGTGCTGCTGTTACGTTAAGTTCAATTGCAAGTACGCTGAAACATCCTGTTATGGTGTTTTCTGCACGCACCCAAATAAAGTCTACAAACGCAGTGGTGTTTTCAAAAGGACTTGTTTGAGCAGTTGCCCCTGTAATGGCATCTTGCTCTGTAAGGTGGAACGTCACTGTTGTATTTGGTTCTCCTTGCAGTAAATCTACCACGAGTTCATCTAGATCAAATATGGCAAAACCATTTCCGTCTTGATCACACTCTACTACAGCTTGCGTTGGAGGGTATAATACTGGTAGTGGCTCTACACGAAGATCCATTCTGCTCAGAACGTGACATCCCGTAGCAAGATTTTCTACTCGTACCCAAATGGTTTGAGCGTTGCTTTGGTTGGTGTATAAGTACGGAAGTGCCTCTGTTTTAGTTATTGCATTTGCTTGGTCAAAATAAAATGTTACTTCCATTCCGTCTTGTCCGTTTAGAATCATCGGGATGGTCGATTGAAGGTCAAATTCTTCTATCTGATCTCCAGGATTGTTTACATCACAGAGTGTGTAAGCTGGAATTGGAGTTGCCACAAGTGGAAGTGCATTGACAATTAGATCTAGTGAAATAACATCAAAACATCCTGTACTAATATTCTCTACACGCACCCAAATTGTTTGAGTGTTAGCAGTTGCATTTGTATAGGCAGTAACATTGTTAATTGGACTTGTAGGTGCAGTTGCATTTGCTTGTGTTGTGTAGAAAGTAACAGTGTGCGTTGCAGCATCTAGAGTGTTTAAAATTCCGTCAATTGCTGTTGTCAAATCAAAAGCGGCAAATCCATCGGCATTGTCATCACAAACTTCCAGTGCTGGAATTTCGGTGGCAACCGGTGTATTATTGACAATTAATTGAAGTTCTACAATATTTGAACATCCTGTAAGGGCGTATGAAACGCTCACCCAAATGGTCTGATTGTATGCAACGTTGTTATTATAGATTGAAGGCAATGCATTCTCTCCAAATTGAGCATCGGTTAGCGTTTCGTGATACGTAATTGTAACACCTGCAGGCACCGCGCCTCCACTGATATCTTCGTTTGCATCGGTCAAATTAAATGTGCTAAATCCATCGCTGTTTGGATCACACACCTGTAAAGGCTCTGGCGTATTTGCGGTTGGCCCTTGTGTAACATTCAGCTGAACTTGTGTGGTATCAAAACAGCCTGTTGCAATAGTTTCTACTCTAATGAATATCACTGCTGGCCCACTTACATAAATATTTGGTAATGCATTCTCATCATTTTGAGCATCTGCAAGGGTTAGGTGGTAGGTTATAACGATACCTGTGGCGCCGTTAATCTGTGGATTGTTTAGGCTAAGATCAAAAGAGGCTGTATTGACTACTCCATTGCTACAACCATTCATTACTGCTGGCTCATTGGCAATTGGACGCTCATTTACAACTAGATTGAAAGATGTAACAGAGAAACATTCTGTTACTGTGTTTTCTAATCGAACCCAAACCAAAGCTGATGCGCTCTCATAAGGAACTGCTGTATTTATTTCTGTTCCAGGAGCTCCCGCTTGAGCAAGTATTTTTGTTGTATAATAAGTAACCGCAATATTTGCTTGACCATTGATGATTTCTGCAGTTTTTGTAGGCAGATCAAACCCTTCGATTCCATTTGCAGGAGTACTTGTCTCACATAATGGATAGGCAGTTATTGGAGCAATCGCTGGTTTTTCATTTACAATTAATACCAGTGTTGTAGTGCTAACACAGTCTGGCGCTAACTCATCAAAAACACGCACCGTTAGAGTATAAGTAAATGGATTGATAATTTGATAATTGATAACATTTGTAATTGGTGTAGCTGAAGTGGCAGTTTCAAAATACTGAACTGTCAATCCTGGAGCCCCACCTGTTATCTCATCATTTTTTATAGTTAAGTCAAAAGAAGCAAGTCCATCGTAATTGTCATCACAAACTTCAAGAGGAGTAGGCGCTATAATTGTTGGCGCTTCTGTAACATTCAATTCGATTGAAGTGGTATTATAACAAGTTGTCACAGAATTATAAACTCTAATGAAAGCTACTGTCGATACTGTTTCGTAAGGAGATGTCAACTCGTTTGTTCCAGCATCAGCTTGAGCAAGAGTCGCATGATAAGTTACAGTAACGTTTGGAGCAACTCCTGTAATTTGTGCATTATTTGATGCAAGATCAAAAGAGGCAGTATCTGTAACACCATTACTACATTCAAACATCGGTGCTGGCTCAAAAGCAACCGGACGCGGATTTACAACTACATTAAATGAATTAACAGCAAAACATCCTGTTACCGTATTCACCAATCGAACCCAAACCACAACTGTGGCGCTAAGAAAAGGAGCAGCCGTATTAATTTCTGTACCTGTAGCTCCTGCCTCTGCAAGAGTTTGAGATGTGTAATATGTTACTTCAATATCTGCTTGACCGTTAATGATCGTCATTGTTCTGCTCGGCAAATCAAAAGCTTCAATTCCATCTGCTGGAGTACTTGTCTCACATAATGGATAATCTGTAATTGGTGCAATAGCTGGTTTTGGATTTACAACTAATTGTAATGTTGTAACGCTAAAACATTCTGGCGTTGCCGCATCAAAAGCATGTACCGTTAATGTTTGAGTATTGGCAGTTGTATTTTGATAATCTGTAACTCCTGCAATAGGCGTTGTTGAGCCTGCTTCAAAATATTGAACTGTTAAAGTAGCTCCTCCTGTAATCTCGTTATTTATTGTAGGAAGATTGAAAATCGCAAATCCGTCGTAATCATTGTCACAAATTGTGTAAGGACTAGGATCGATAATTGTTGGGGGAACATTTATAGTAATTGAAAAACTTTCTTCATCCTCACAATCAATTGGATCATTTAAATACACATACAATGTTGAACTAGTAGATACAACATCTCCTGCAAACATTGGAGTACCTCCACCATTTGTTTGTGTAAAATAATTTCCAGATGTGAGAGCAGGTAAAACATAAGAATTACAAGCAACAACATCCTCAGGATTATCTAGAGGTTCACACTCTACAATATGTAAGGTAAAAGGAAAAACTGCATAACAACCAGAAGTAATTAAACCTTCCACTTTCATATAGATTATTTCTCCATCTTCTCCTTCATACGCAGTCGTATTAGGAATGTCGTCAATTCCATTGTCTGCATTAAACTGTGAATTGAAATAATAAACATCAAAATTCGAAGGGTTTTCACCTGCAAATACTACATCTTCAACTTCTGTAAGATCAAATATATTATCAGTCCTTGATAAATCTTGAGGGGTATTTTCAGGAGGCAAAATTGCGTTTTGCACTTCTATTGATGCAGTAGCCTCAACTGGACAATTAATACCGTATGGCAAAGCGACAACTTTGTAAGAACCATTTTCCATGACAGTATAGCAAGGACTCGTTGCACCTGGAATAGCAACACCATTCAAATACCATTGATGAGGAATTATATCCTCAAAACCAGTACATATTTCATATTGATCTCCAGCACAAAGTGCAGTACCTGCATCCACTGTTAAATCTCCACCAAGATCTATAGGCGTAGTAGAAAAACTATTTGCTTGCAAAAACACCGCAGAATCGTAGCTATTATCTGATACGTTTCCTATCGCTAGTTTTATATGGTATGGCTCTCCACAGTTGACGGTTGCTAATGCTGGAATAACTACAGTAAAACCGTCATACTGGACACCGGGTGATCCGGGAGGATTTCCCACATAATAAGCAGCATTTGTTGTAGCATTAACATTATTAATAGTTACGTAAGTAGATGTACTGGGAATGAGAGCAATATTAATTGCTTGATTTGAAAAGGTTCCATTAATGCCAGGACCGCTCAGGAAAAATCCAAATGCATCATTAAAGCTACTAGGAGCAAACTCAGGATATTCTTCTGATGCAAAGACAAAATTAAAACTTAGATCTTGACCTGTTGGAATAAAGTCAAATTCTAAAATGGCAACATTTCTTACACTATTATTCGGACCAGCAAGAATTTGCAAATCAGCATCACCTGGAAAAGGATTTTCTGTGACAGCATTCATAGACGGCGAATTATTTGGTCCTGGAGCAATTGACGCTTTACCGGTTGCCAGAATAACACCTGCATCCAAACCTAAGTTGGTAGTTGCACCGCCACTAAATCTCGCTGCTTGATCTCGAATAAGATTGGCATTTCCGACACTTCCATTAAAGGTCACGTTGCTTACAGCCACTCCAGCACCAAGAAGAACCTCTTGAACTAATTGATTAGGGGTCTGATTATTGGTAACTACCAACTGTGCTTGAGCCACAAAACCGAATATCAAACACACTAAGAGTAATACTTTTCTCATTTAAATGAATTGTCAAAATTGTTACTTAAGTTTATTACAAATCTTTGTTAATTATTTGTAGAAAGCCCAAATATACCTAATCACGTAAAATATCTTTGTTAAATTTGAAAAAAAATTAATTATCATGATAATCCTCAAAATAGTAGAGACGCAAAATCCTACAATTCTAAAGTTTGAATTTCCTGATTTTATTGTCACTCAGGGAAATTACGAATACAAAAATATCGATGATGCCAAAAACTCGCCTTTAGCACAGCAGCTATTTCATCTTCCCTTTGTAAAGACAATTTACATTTCTGGTAAATTTATTGCGATCGAAAGATATAGCATCGTAGAATGGGCAGATGTACAAGAAGCAGTTGCTGAACAAATTCAGGATTATGTAAATAATGGTGGCGAAATCATTATAGCGCAAACTCCAACGATGGGCAAGAAAGCGATTACAGTTTATGGCGAAATGACACCAAATCCATCAGCTTTGAAATTTGTAGTAAATATAATGCTGACAAAAACATCCGCAGATTTTAAAAGTATTGATGACACCGCTGCTTCTCCATTGGCAAAAGTACTTTTCAATTTCCCGTATGTAAAAGAAATCTACATCCACGAAAATTACGTTTCTATTACTAAATACGATATTTATGAGTGGAATGATATTACTTTGGAGCTTAGAACATACATCAAAGAATTTCTTGAAAATGGCGGGAAAGCCGTCGACGAAGATTTGATAGTTGCTACTCCAGAACAACAGAAACAGCAGATTACCAATTTCGACACTTTAGATACTACTTCACAGAAAATTATCAATATTCTTGAAGAGTATGTGAAGCCTGCCGTTGCGGCAGATGGTGGAAATATTCTTTTTGAATCTTACGATCCAGTTGAGAAGAGAGTAAAAGTTGTAATGCAAGGTGCTTGTAACGGCTGTCCTTCTTCTACCTTCACCCTAAAAAGTGGTATCGAAAATATGCTAAAAGACATGCTCAACGATGACGATATCAAAGTCGAAGCTGTTGCAGGATAATTAAAGTTTCAGAAAAAGCGTTCTTCCAGGACGCTTTTTTTTATTAATCTAAATAGATTTGACATGAACGAACTATCAAACGAAAGCAGTCCATATTTACTACAACACGCCAATAATCCCGTTCATTGGAAACCTTGGAGCGAACAACATTTGGCGAAAGCCAAAGAAGAAAACAAATTAGTAATTGTAAGCATCGGTTATTCGGCCTGCCATTGGTGTCACGTGATGGAGCACGAAAGTTTTGAAGATTTAGAGGTGGCGCAAACGATGAACAGCGATTTTATTAATATTAAGGTCGACCGCGAAGAGCGTCCTGATATTGATGCTGTCTATATGAAGGCGGTTCAGATTATGACGTCCCGAGGTGGTTGGCCGCTCAACGTTGTCTGTCTACCCGACGGAAGGCCGATTTGGGGCGGTACTTATTTTGCGAAAGCAGAATGGACAAATTCTCTAGAGGCATTAAATCAGTTGTATCATACTGATCCTGAAAAAATTTATGACTACGCTGAAAAATTACATCAAGGAATTGAATCTATTAGTCTCATAAAAACGGCAGAGGACAAAAGTGAGATTCCGCAATCTTTTTTGGACCCATTAATTGCAAAGTGGAAGCGAAGTTTCGACTTGGATTTTGGTGGTTATGCGAGAGCACCAAAGTTTATGATGCCCAACAATTATGAATTTCTGCTTAGATACGCTCATCAAAATAATGACGAAGAGCTTCTCGATTTTGTAAATCTTACTTTGACAAAGATGGCTTATGGTGGGTTATTTGATACAATCGAAGGTGGGTTTTCACGCTATTCGGTAGATTTAAAATGGCATATTCCACATTTTGAAAAGATGCTTTATGACAATGCGCAGCTAATTACTTTGTACGCTCAGGCTTATCGAAAAACTAGAAATCCTCTTTATAAGGAAGTCATTGAAAAGATTTTTAAATTTCTCGAAAACAATTTACTTGCAGATAATGGCGCTTTTTATTGTGCACTTGATGCTGATAGTTTGAATGCGAAAGGCAAACTTGAAGAAGGTGCTTTTTATAGCTGGACGATTGCAGAATTGATCGATTTAATAGGAGACGATTTCAAATTATTTTGCAAGGTTTTCAACGTCAATGCCTTTGGTCATTGGGAACACGATACGTATGTTTTGATTCAAACTCAAGATTTAGAAAGTCTGGCTTTCGCCGAAGGTATCCGTCTTGAAGAACTGCAGAATAAGAAAAAAGTCTGGGAAAACACACTATTGCAAGCAAGAAATAAACGTCCGAAACCGAGATTGGACAATAAAATTCTGACCTCTTGGAATGGGTTGATGCTTACAGCTTGTCTCGAGGCATATCGTTCTTTTGGCGAAAGCCACTATCTAAAGCATGCCGAAAATAACGCAAATTTCATTTTGAAAAATGTACTTAATTCTGATAATAGCTTGATGCACACTTTCCAGAATGGCAAAAGTACTATTACAGGATATCTAGAAGATTACTGTTTTACAATTGAAGCTTTTATCAATTTCTATCAGGTAACTTCTGATGAGAAATGGTTGCGTAACGCGAAGCATTTAACAGACTATTGTTTTGATCATTTTTATGATGATAGCGGATTTTTTAGATTTACATCTGATGAAGATTCCGCGTTAATTGCACCACATTATGAAGTTGAAGACAATGTTATTCCAGCAAGTAATTCGGTTATGGCAAAAAATTTGATGGCTATAGGGAAATATTTCGCCAATGATAATTACTTAGAAGTTTGTAAAAAGATGACTTTATCAATAGTTTCAAATGTTGATTTTCCATCTGCTTATTCAAATTGGTTGCAAGTATTTCTAAACTACGATGGCGACTTTAAAGAAGTGGTGTTGACTGGAAGCGATTCTAGAAATCAAGCTGAAAAACTTAATGCTTGTTATATTCCTAATATTTTGGTGGCTTTCGCCGAAAGTGAATCAGATATTCCACTACTAGCAGGAAAATTTCAACCGAGTAAAAATCTTTTCTACATTTGCCAAAACAAAACTTGTAGTGCGCCTGAATCTGATTTTACCAATCTAATATCAAATTTAGTCTAATATAAATTTAGCGAAGGCGACTAAAATATTTCGAAAATAAATGAGAGAACCCGTAAATGTACACAATGTAGAAACTTACTTTGAAAGAGTACTTGCCATAGTAGTCGACTATAGCCCGCGATTGATATCGGCGTTTATCATTCTCTTTGTAGGATTATATGTGATACGTTTTGTTAATCGCTTTGTTCGCAAAATAATGGTCAAACGTCATTACGATCTTACTTTGTCACAGTTTTTGGCTGATATTTTACTATGGGCGATGCGTATTTTGTTATTTGTAAGTTTTATTTCAAAACTTGGGGTTGAAAGCACGTCGTTTGTTGCAATTCTTGGAGCGATGGGTCTTGCGATTGGTTTGGCGCTTCAGGGTAGTCTTTCAAACTTTGCTGGAGGAGTGTTGATTATTTTATTTAAACCTTTCAGAATCGGTGATTTTATAGAAGCGCAAGGCGTTTCTGGAGAGGTAAAAGAAATCGAAATTCTTTACACCAAACTGCGCTCGACCAACAATCAAACGATTTTTGTTCCAAATGGCGTTTTGTCCAATGGTACAATTACCAATTATTCTATGGAGGATATTCGTCGTGGAGATTTGAAGATTTCAGTTTCTTATGATACTGATTTAAAAGAAGCAAAAGACATTATTTTTGGAATTCTAAATAGAAATCCAATGGTATTGCAAACCCCGCCGCCAGCAGTTACGGTTGTCGAAATGAATGATTCGGGAATTATACTCGCTGTTAGACCCTGGGCAGAACGACAAAATTTTTGGCCTATGCTTTCGGATGTGTTACAGGATTGCAAGGCTGAATTTGACAAGCACAGTATTGAGATGCAACCTTATATTAAGGAGCTTAGCAAACGTGTTGAACATAAAAAATAATTAAATTCTTAAACTTTAGGCTTCGCGACTGTTACGAGAAAGTCTTTTAAATAAAACGGCTCGAAGTAAGAAACGTCTTCAAATTGCTGCGATTTATATTTTATATAACTTACAGCAGACATTTCTTGTGCCGAAGGAAATTTAATTTCTGGTAGAAAATGGAATCGATTGTCAGTCAAAACCGAGTGGCATTTTTCTTGGCAATCCCCTACAATATATATTGGCCCACCAATTGTTTGAAATGAAGTTTCATCCAAGATTTTAGCTGAAGTTTTTTCGATGACATTGATTTCTTTGTCAAATACACAGCAATAAACTTCCATTCGACGCGCATCAAGCATCGGAATGATTAGACCATCAGAAACTTCAACTTTGTTAGCTAAAATCTCTAAAGATTCAATTGCAATCAACGGAATTTCCAACGCATAACAAAGTCCTTTTGCAGCCGAAACTCCGATTCGCAAACCTGTATATGAGCCAGGGCCGCTACCAATTGCTACCGCTGATAAATCTTTGTATGTGATTTTCGCTTCCGCTAAAATCTCTTCTATAAATACATGCAGTTTCTCTGCGTGCGAATATCCTTCGGTAGCCAGTTCGCACAAAGCGATTGTTTCGCCATCTTTCGCAATTGAAACAGAACAATTTTTAGTGGATGTTTCAATATTTAATATATAAGTCATTCTATTTGTTGCTTTTGACAGCTTCCACTTTTGCACCCACTTTTACCTTGTCGCCAGGATTCAAATCTTTGGTTACCGTCGTATAAGGCCCAACAATTATTTCATCTCCCGCTTTAAGTCCTTTGCTTATTTCGATATTAGAATCATCTTGAATTCCCGATTTCACAACTCTCAACTCAGCTTTATCTCCAACTTTCACAAAGACACATTCGTATTTCTTATCAGATTTAGTTTTAATCCCTTTATCAGAATCTCCAGTTTTTGCTGTTGCTAAAGTATCCGATTTGATCACGATTGCACCAATTGGCACACCTAGAACATTTTCTTTCCTTGTTGTAATAATATCAACAGTTGCCGTCATTCCAGGTCTAAAAGGCGAATAGCTATCAGGTTTGCCTTCTGTGAGATCTGCGTAAGATTCTTTTATAATTCTAATTTTCACTTTAAAATTTGTTACCTGATCTGCAGTCAAAGTTGCGTTGGCAGAGTTCGAAATGCTGGTTACAATTCCTTTAAATTTCTTTTTAAGATAGGCATCGACTTCCACGTTTGTTGAATCACCGATACTGATTTTTACAATATCATTCTCGTTTACGTCTACTTCAACCTCCATATTATTGAGATTGGCAACACGCAGAATTTCAGTTCCAGTCATTTGCTGAGTTCCCAAAACACGTTCGCCAAGTTCAACACCAAGCATAGAAATTGTTCCATCCGCAGGCGAGTAGATCGTAGTACGGCCAAGATTGTCTTTTGCTTCGCTTACCGTTGCTGATGCAGATTGTACATTATAGTAAGCAGATTGTTTTGATGCTTGCGCGACTTCGTAAGACGATGCAATTTTCTCCCATTCAGATCGAGAGATAATACCTTTGTCAAATAGCTTTTTGTTACGATCGTAATTTGATTTTGCTTCTTTAAGTTGAGCATCGGCTTGAGTAAGTCCAGCTTTCGTTCCGCTTAGTCCTGCAACAGTTCTATTAAGACTTGAAGTATATAAATCCGGATTTATTTTAACGAGAAGATCTCCTTTTTTTACGGTTTGTCCTTCTTTCACAGGAAGTGCAATAATTTCGCCCGAAACTTCAGATGAAATTTTAACTTCAATCTCGGGTTGAATTTTCCCTGTCGCCGATACGGTTTCGATAATTGTAATAGGTTCAACTTTGGCAACCTCTACTTCTATTCCCTCGTCTTTATTGCCGATAACCCCAGTCTTCATAAGGACTATTGCTGCAATAATCAGAATTACAAGTCCACCAATAATATAATAAATCGTTTTCTTTGACATAGAGTTAAATTTTGGTAATCGGAATTCCGAAGTAAAGTTCTACAAGTTTAATTTTAAATATGTAATCGTATTTTGTGCGCAGCAAATCTGATTGTGAATTTACGTAAAGTGTTTGTGCTTGATTGTAGTCTAGTGCATTCATCAAACCAACTTCGTATTTTTCTTTAGCAAATTCAAAAGCACCTGCTCTTGCGGCCAAAGCAACTTTCGCAGCTTCAAATGCATTTCGAGCACCTTGCGCATCGGTGTAGGCAGTGTAAACATTTCTTTCAAGATTTAATTCTTCTTGAGACAGTGCAATTTTAGATCTTTCTAATCCTACTTTTGCCCGAGCAACATTGTTTCTGGCAGTAAAACCATTTAAAATAGGAATATCTAACTGCAGTCCGAAAGAGTGCCCTAAATTCTGATCAAATTGATCAATCAACCCAAGAGGACTTTCATAAATTGGAATGCCATTATTATCTATTCCCACAATTCTATCTGCGTAAGCTGCTCTCGTATTAAGTGCATAAAAAGCTTGTAAGGCGGGTTGCAAGCCACCTTTGGCAATCTGCACATCCTTTTGAGCAATCTCTTGATTTGTTCGGGCAATCTTCACTTCCATACGCACTTCTTTCGCTTTTGTAATAATGGCTTCGGGAGTCTGCATCATAATTTCGCTTTCTGTAGCTTCATAATCTCTATCGGCAATATCGAAATTTTTGAAATCATCCAATTGTAATAGTTGCGCTAGGCTAAGACGGGAAATTAGTAGTGCATTTTCGGCAGCGATCACATTTTGTTCGGTACCTGCAACTGTCGCTTCCATATCGAGTAAATCGGCTCTAGCTACAGATCCTGCTTCAACAAGGGCATTTGTTCTTTCTAGCTGCAAGCCATTTAGCGAAAGCTGTTCTTTCTGAACTTTTAAATTTTCTTTATTAAAAAGAATTTGCAGAAATGCATTTGCGACATTTAGCGAAACATCATCCTTTATTTTTGATAACTGATATTGAGCTGCAAGAATTGATAAGTTACTGCGACGTAATTCATTCTGATTTTGCAAACCTCTGTAAAGATTTAATCCAATATTGACGCCTGCAGCAGTAAACTGAGTTGTTTGATTTTCGAGAAGTCCCGTTGTAATATTTTGGTTTAGACCAACATTCCAAGAGTGCGACGCATTTGCTCCTACCCTTGGTAAAAAACTACCGAAAGCCCCTCGTTTATTGATCAGAGCAAGATCTGAATCCAATTCAGTTTGCTTAACAGAAATATTATTTTGCAGTGCGTAACGTACAGATTCGTCCAAGGTCCATTTCTTTTCTTGAGCGTTTAAAACCGATCCAGCAAATGTGAATATGTAACAATATAGTGACCACTTTATTTTCATAGAATTTTCTTCCAAATGTTTTCTGCGTTTCAAATTTAAAGATTATTAATTACTATCCTCTTTTTACGACATAAAATATCTCAAAATATTCTTTGAATCCAATATCTAACGAAAAAAGATAAAATTTTGAGGAGTTTTCAACTAAAATCCTATTTCTAATCTGCAACTAAGTACTTTTGTACTTTAAATATCAGACAGATGCAATCAATTTTTTCACTTTTATGTACGTCGGTAATTTTGCTTACGCTAAATTCATGCAGCAGTTCTGGCACCGCGATAAATGCACTTCGCCCTTCCGAAGATAAAGCGCCTTCGGTTTATGAAAGTTCGACATCTTACATTAATTTGCCAATAAAAATTAAGCTGCAAGATATTGAAAACAAGCTAAACCTATCTTTAAACGGACTGATCTATGAAGACGCTACTATTGAAGATGATGACATTTCGATGAAAGTATGGAAGCAGATGCCAATTAAACTGAAAAGCCATAACGGAAAAATTCAAATTCTTCTTCCTCTAAAAGCTGAAGTTGAATATCGAATTGGAACAGAGGCATTGGGAATAAAAATGTACGATGTGCGGAAGTATACCTTTAATGGAACTGTAACTTTACTTAGTGATATCGCACTTACCAATTGGCAAATGCGCACAAAAACAGAATTTCAGTCATTAGATTTTAAGGAAAGCCCAACGGTTTTGATAGCAGGGAAAAATATTCCAATTACTTATATTATCAAACCGGCGATAAGTCTTTTCAGAAGTGATATCGAGAAAAGTCTCGATGAGAGCATTACAAAATCCATGAATTTTAAATCGAATGTACTTGATGCATTAGAAAAAGTTGCAACTCCATTTGAAATGGATGCTGTTTATGAAAGTTGGTTGCGAATTGTGCCAATTGAACTTTACACCACCGAAGCTGTTTTGCAAAAAGATGTTGTAAATCTCGAAATGGGATTAAAATGTAATATTCAAACTTACATCGGTAAAAAGCCAGCAACTGTTTATGACAAAAATGCAATTATTCTGAAGCCTGTAAAAAAAATGCCAAGCTCAACAACAGCAAATATTGCGGCAGTTTCAACCTATAAAGATGCGTCAAGAGTCCTGACCAAGAATTTTGCAGGACAGGAGTTTGGAAGTGGAGGTAAGAAAGTGATCGTAAAAAATGTAGAGATTTGGCACAAAGACAAAAAGCTAATCATCGCGCTCACAATGGACGGAAGCATTAAAGGGCAGATTTATTTATCGGGTTACCCACAATTTAATGCGCAGACTAATGAGATATTCTTTGATCAGCTAGATTATGTTTTGGATACTAAAAGCAAGTTGGCTCGAACGGCGAATTGGCTAGCTTCGGGATATATTCTGGAGAAAATTAGAGAAAACTGCCGCTACTCCATTGCTGCAAATCTTGAAGACGCAAAAACAACGATGAAAGGATTTATGAACGGCTATAAACCAATGCCTGGAGTTGTAGTGAATGGCGAATTAAAGAATTTTAATTTTGAGAAACTACAGCTTACAAATTCAGCAATCATTGCTTTTTTGCAAGTTCAAGGAAGGCTTGATATTAGTATTGATGGATTGGAATAAACCTATTCTGTTTTCTTATTAATATTTTTTCGGCTATTGTAGACAAAGACCCCAATGGCTGCAACAAGCACATAGGGAATAATCATCAGGTAAACAATTCCGTCGTTTACAGCTTCGGCTTGACCGTCATTCCCACCACTTTCAAGAGCAGCACGACACATAGCGCATTGCGCCTGAACACCTGAATTTACAACGAACAGAAAGAAAACAACCAAGAGCATTTTTACTTTTGACATGTCAGATATCTTAAAATATTAATTTTGATAATACGGAGAAATCATCAAGTACACTATAACTCCAGTAATGGCAACGTATAGCCAAATAGGAAAAGTGATTCTCGCGATTTTTTTATGCTTATCAAATCTTTTTGAAAGTGCTCTTACAAATGAGATAAGCACAAGTGGAATTACTGCAATAGAGAGAACAATATGCGTGATAAGAATAAAGAAGTAAACATATTTCAAAGTTCCTTCTCCTCCATATTTGGTTTCGATTGAAGTCATATGATAAGCAACATACATCAGCAGAAACAATACGGAGCATCCTATTGCCGTCTTCATCAAATTTTCATGCAACTTTAACTTTCCGTTTTTCACAGCCCAGAAAGCTGTTATCAACAATATGGCGGTAAAGCCATTAATGGTTGCGTAAATCGGCGGTAGAAATGATAAAGGTTCAACGTCGTAACCAAGTTTCTGTAGGTTTACAGAAAACAATAAAGCGACAACTAAAGGAATTATTATCGAAAGAACAATAATCCATCGGTTGTAAAGCTTTTCATTGATAGGCGATTCTACATTATTCATTCAGCAACAATTTAATATCTTTTTTAATCGCATTTATACCTTCGGCTTCCAGGCCATCGTAGTACAAAATTGGATTACCTTGATTGTCTCGACGACATCGGATATTTCCTTTTTTGTCAATTAAAGCAAACATTCCTGAATGTTCAAAGTTAGTTTTATCAGCTTTGTCTTCTCCCGCGTAAAGGTTGAATCCGTTATTAGCAAGATTAAAAATATAATCTTTATCACCTGTGAGCATGTGCCAGGTTGAAGAAGATACCCCTAGGTCTTCAGCGTGCTGTTTAAGAACTTCGGGAGTATCATTTTTAGGATCGATTGTAATAGAAGCCACACCAAAATTTGGATTACCAAAGAAAGTCTTTTCGATGTCTAGCATGTTCTGATTCATCTTGATACAAATTGTAGGACACTTCGTAAAGAAGAATTCCAGCACATATACTTTGTTCAAGTAGTCATTGTTGCTAACTGTATTATTGTTCTGATCTGTCAGAGTAAATTTTGGCGCAGGTCCGATTACAACGAGTTTCTCATCTACTTTTTCTGATGCGTCAACTCTATTAAGTCTATCACCTTTTACCACAGTTCCAGTTTTAACTCTTTCGATAATATTAGGCACTGCCCAAATTCCGAAAATCAAAATGATAAAAGAAATACCTATATAGGATTTATTTTTCATGGCATTTAATTAAATTTTTCTATTCTTTTTCAGCGCTGCGCGATATTCATACAAGATAATTTTGAAATCGTCAAGCATCTCGTTGCTGAGTTCTGACACGGTAGAAGTGTCATAACCTTCTTTATACTCTTTTGGATCTTCATGTTTACGACCTCTAAGATTTCGCTCTTTATCAATAATAAATACTTCTGGAGTACCTGCATATTGATCGAGAGGTTTTTTCATCTTTAATCCTTTATGAAATTGGATGATTTCCTCTCTAGGTGCAAAAACAAAATTCCACTGAGTAACGTCGACAATTGCAGAAAACTGATCTATTATGTGCTTTGCTTCCTTTTCAGTTCCAGTCGGACATACAATTACAAACTGCAGATCATCAAAGGCGTGATAGCGTTCGTAAATTTTTAAATTAAGGTTGAAGAGATTCTCCCGATTTGCTATAAGTTCTTCTCCACCAAAACCTAGAACAGTAATCTTGTCATTAAGCGAGATAGTATCGTTTCTGAGCGTTGGCCAAGGTTTCATGTCTTCAACTTTGGGTGTAAGAGTTGGGAGTGTAGAAAACCCATTATTACCTGATGAGAAAAATAAATAACAAACTATAGGCAACACAAATAATATTGTAAGAACAGCTGTTTTTTTCATTACTAAAAATGCATTTATATAAAGTACAAAAATAAAAAAAGACGGTCAGAAACCGTCTTTTATGAATTAATAAGTTGTTAAAAGTTCCACTTAATAGTCGAATCTCTATAAACGCCATAAATATAATCTGCTTCAACAAGTAAGATGAAGAATAAATACAAAATTAAAAAGCACAAGGTGCTTACAACAGCCCATCGGAGGCTCGATCTTTCTCCTTCCATGTGCATAAAGGCCCAAACAATATAATAAGCTTTTACGATAGTAAGGATAATAAAAATCCAGTTAAGGAGATTCATACTTAAAATAGTATTCATAAATAGCACCGCAGGTTTCTCGATTCCTAGTGCTACTTCTACAATTGTAAGTACAGATAGAATTGCAAAAACAATCCAGATTCTTTTAGTATTTGATACGTATTCGTGTGTCATGATAATTACTTTTGAAATATTAAACTAGGTAGAAGAATGTAAATACAAATACCCAAACTAAATCTACAAAGTGCCAGTAAAGACCAACCTTTTCTACCATTTCGTAGCTTCCTCTCTTCTCGTATGTTCCGATCATTACGTTGAAGAAGATTATGATGTTAATAAGAATTCCCGTGATTACGTGGAAACCGTGGAATCCAGTAATAAAGAAGAAGAAGTCAGCAAACAATTTGTTGCCGTATTCGTTGCGGATAAGGTTTGCACCTTCTACAACATGTTCTCCTTTTGCCAGCATCTTTTCAGATTCAGCACGAGTTAAAACTTCTTTATGTTTTACTTTATTGAGAGACTGTTCTAGTCTGGCATCTTTTAAATTAGCTTCTGTACCATGAAAAGTTATTTCTGTACGAACTAATAATTCTGGATGCGCTTTAAAACCCGCTTGTACTTCTGCCATAGAGTAAGTAGATGTTGTACCTGATGACATAAACCAAGTACCCTTATCTCTAGTAAGAGGTTCTCTCTGACCTTCCATCGTAGCAGCAAATTCTGAAAGAGCAACTCTTTTACCAGTATTATCTACAAACTGAAGTAAAGAACCACCATGAGTTTCTACAGCTCCATAATCACCTTTTATAAAGTTTTTCCATTCCCAAGCTTGCGAGCCAACGAATATCACACCTCCTAAAATCGTAAGGAACATATACAATGTTACTTTTGCTTTGTCCATACGATGTCCTGCATCTACAGCCAGTACCATAGTAACTGACGAGAAAATCAGGATAAAAGTCATCAAAGCCACATAGTACATAGGTGCGGGCACGCCATGTAAAAATGGGAAGTGTGTAAAGACATCATCTGCAATAGGCCAAGTGTCAATAAATTTAAATCTAGAAAAGCCATAAGCTGCTAAGAATCCAGAAAAGGTCAATGCATCTGATACGATAAAAAACCACATCATTAGTTTACCATAATTGGCTCCCATCGGCTCATTTCCGCCGCCCCAAGTTTTGTTTTTGCTATTTACAGTAGTAATCGCTTCCATAAAAGTTATTCGTTAAAAGTTCCCAAATTTACGCTTTTTTCTTATTTAAAGAAATATAAAAACAAAATCAAATAGATCCATAGGAAGTCAAGAAAGTGCCAGTACATTGCACCTAGCTCTATTCCAAGAGTTTGCTTTGAATTGTATTTGTGTTTAAAATGATTATAAATTATAACCAGCAGTGAAATTAAGCCTCCAGCAAGGTGCGCAAGGTGCGTAATCGTCACTACATAGAGAAATGTAGTTGTGATTGAGCTCTCACTTCCTGTGAAATAATGACCCGCTGCGATAATTTCGCCAAAGCCTATAAATTGTAGAATTACAAATGATACGCCCAACAAAAGTGTCGCCAATAAATATACAGTAGTTTGCGACCAATTATCATTAATTATTGCTTTTTTTGCTAAATGAAAAGTAAGACTACAAAATAGTATTACAGCAGTACTAGCATAAAAGGCAGTTGGTAGCTGAAAATCTGTCAACCAGTCTGCACGAGATTTACTAACTACAAATGCACTAGTAAGTCCCGCAAACATCATTGTCATACTAATCATAGCAAAAGCCAGAATCAGTTTGGACGAACGCGCTTTCCGTGCGTTGTGTTCATCTAGAGTCATCGTCATATCCATAAATTTATTATCTTAAAAATTTATCAGCAATATAAATTAATTGCAAAATAGTAATGTATAAAACGCTTACAATCATCAGCGTTTTTGCCGCTTTGGGAGTTCTTATCTTATACAATTTGACACTATAAAATAGCATCCACAATCCTAGAAGAAAAACTAAGACTGCCGAAACTGGGGTAATGAAAAATTTACCTGTATATCCCAAAGCTGGTAATAAAGACGCTACAATTAGCCAAACAGTGTACAAAATAATCTGTAGAGCCGTCGAGGTGTCTTTCCTGCCGGTAGGCAACATAAAGATTTTTGCCTTCTCATAATCATCATATAACATCCATCCAATAGCCCAAAAGTGTGGAAACTGCCAGAAAAACTGAATTAAAAATAGTGTCCCAGCTTCAATTCCAAACTCTCCAGTTGCCGCAACCCATCCCAACATAAATGGTATAGCACCAGGAAAAGCGCCTACAAATACTGATAATGGAGTGATCGTTTTGAGGGGAGTATATAAACTTGTATATAAAAATATTGAAATGGCCCCAAACATTGCTGTCTTTGGGTTGATCATATATAGCAGAATCAATCCAATAACGGTAAGAACGGTTGCTAGAATAAGCGCAGAACTTTTGGAAATTCTTCCAGCAGGAACAGGTCTGTCTTTTGTCCTGTCCATCAAAGTGTCAAGGTCTTTTTCTATTACCTGATTATAAACATTTGAAGCTCCAACCATACAATATCCACCTATGCACAACATAATTAAAACTGACCACTGAAATGGATTGTCGCTGTCAAAACCAAGAAAATATCCAGCGATTGAAGAAAACAGAACACTTACTGCTAATCTAGCTTTTGTGATTTCTTTAAAATCAAGAAAGATCGCTTTAACTGATAATGTATTTACTGAAGATTGCAATGCGGAACTCATTAAGGTTTTTTAAACTGCGGCAAAGATACAAATTTCATTATCTTATATAGCTTCATTATACCAAATTTTGATTTGCAAAGCGTTAAAGTCAAGGCTTTAAGATATGACTGCAATT
Source organism: Flavobacteriales bacterium (assembly GCA_038243675.1). Lineage (GTDB taxonomy): Bacteria > Bacteroidota > Bacteroidia > Flavobacteriales > Flavobacteriaceae > Flavobacterium. The sequence goes on along the minus strand of JBBSQV010000007.1, from coordinate 26,810 downwards.
AATAGTCGTAATACCAGTTAAAAATGTCACTTCTCACACCGATTGAGAACCAAGTTGTCGTTTGTTTGAAGGCGGTTTCGGTATTTTCTAATGGATCAAAATTTCTAAAAATGACATTTGCGAAAAGTTTTAAATTAGTCGAAGGATTTACAACATAACCTGCTTGAAGATCTGCTATGAAAACCGAAGTTTCATTTCCTTGACCGACGTAAGCATTTTTGTCTCGCGCTCGATTTTCATTATATCCTTTATAGATATTTCCACCATAATTAAGCGAATCGGTAGCAGTGTCAAAATCCAATCCTCTTTTTCCGAAAGTAACTTTGGCATCTGCAAAATAGCGACCCTTATTATAGCGAGCCACTGCAATAAATTCGTTAAAGTTTCCACCCCATTGATGTCCTACACTATGATTGTTGTGGGCATAATTGGTAAGAGGATCACTGTGGGAATATACGTAAGGTCGAACTCTATTGTACTCCAACTGAAGGTATAAATTGTCAACATTGAATGCATCGTAATATTTCGCACCAACTTGATAACCATATTTATTTTTCCAACTTTTCTCTCTTTCTTTTACGTCAGATAATGAAAACTCGTCTAGCAGAAATTGACCATAAAAGTTGAGTTGACTATTCCACTTATATTTAAATGTAGCTCCAAGAAGTGCGTTTCCAGTTTTTGGCGAGGACGAGAATTCTACTGCTCTGTAAAAAATTAAAGGGTTAACAAAGTTGATGTCATAACCACGATTGTTCGTATTTGCCCAAACAACAGATTCAAACAATCCTAAATTGAAACGTTTGGTGACATTCCAACTTAAATAATGGTTTGCCATATATTTAGTTGCGTAGGTTTTCTCCAAAGTTACTTCTGGCCGCACATCCTTCATCCATATATAGGTGTTGGTGTATTTGATTTTCCAGAAAGTGGTATTTGCTTTAAAGTATGGATATGGACTTGCTCCGTCACCTTCCAAAAGTGAGCGGTAACCATCACCGATGAAATTTCGGCCATAGCCTAATTCAACATTAAAGAATGTCGCTGGTGTAAAAGTTAAACTAGCTTCGGCTTGAGGAAAATCGTAAGCATCTTCTTTAAAAGATTTTGCGATTCCGATTCCGGGAATGATTGCGGGATTTCCACCCGAAGGCTTAATTGATTCGGCATACATATTATAATAGTCAGCAAAACGACCTTGGCTTTCATAAATAGTGGTGGAGAAAGTTAACTGTTCTCCTAGTCCACCTCTAAACTGAATTCCTCTTGTATTGACAAAAGTGTTGTTGTCCTTTGTACTAAAGCTTTTACCTAATTGTAAATCGAAGATAGGATTAAAGGTAAACCAATAGTTTTCTCCTTGTATCTCGACGAAATTTTCGTTCCACAATTTTCTTGCAAACCAATTACTTCCTTTTTTATCGATGGATTCTTGCCATTGCTGAAGATCATAATATTTAGCAACTTCCGCATAGGTATATGGTTTTGAGGCTGTGTGATTATTACTTCCTATCTGATTCATAGCAGCATCAAACCGATTGTAATACGAATGTGAAAAGGGAATGTTTAGATTTGATGTAAGTTGTGGATTATTGAAACGCTTATATACAATACTGTCAAACTCTTTTAATTCTGTTACGTGTTCTTTAAAAAACTTACCACTTCTTTTTGGCGCGTTTTCTACATAAGAATTTTGGTTAATAGCAGTATTTGCAGGCTGAAGCGGAATATTAATATTAATTGTAAATTTTGAATACGTTGGTCGGCCGTTGTAAGATGCCGGTTGAATTTGTGGTAATGCTTGAAATACTCTTTTACTCTCAGTGATAAGTGAAGCATCATTAGCATTTACATATAAAACTTTAAAAACACCAACTGTGTCAACTTCAAAAAGTACAGTTACAACATCTCTGAATTCAGAGTTATCTAATTCTGCAGGAACTTGAAAATTTTCAAAAACAAAATTCTGCACATTATTATAAAAACAGTTTTCAAGTTGCAAGTTTTGAGCTTCACAACCAGGGTAAACAGGAATTGTCTCTCTTGTTCGCTGTTGCGAAAAGGCTGAAAAAGAAACCAATAATAGAAAGATAATACGGCTGAATTTCATAAATAGTATTGTCTAAAATAAATTTGAATCAGAATTAATTTGCTGAAATCACATCAGCTGATGAAGTTCCGATTCGTTGAGCTCCCAAATTAATCATTTGCATCGCCTGGTCTTTTGTTTTTATTCCGCCCGAAGCTTTCACTTGAAGGGGTGTTGCACTTGCAATCATTATAGTAATGGCTTCGATGGTAGCGCCATTTGGAACATCATTTTCTGTTTTATAAAAACCTGTTGAAGATTTTATATAAACTAAATGAAAATCTGCTTCATCAAAGTTCGCTACGATTACATCCTTAATTAATTTTGTAATTGATGCTATCTCATCATTGTTTAGCGCTGCACTTTCTATAATCCATTTGACGGCTTTCTTATTAGCAATACAAATCTTGCTACATTCTAGTATTTCTTCTTTGACAAGATCTAAATCTCCAAAGCGAAATGAACTATAATTTACAACAAAGTCCAATTCGTCAGCACCATCAAGAATTGCGGTGGCAGCTTCCATCAATTTGTCTTCTAGATTATTTTTCCCATTCGGAAAATCTATCACAGTTCCCAAAAGCACGTTTGATTTTGCAGCAAATAACATATTACGAGCCATTGGCACGTATTGTGGCAAAATCATTGCTAATTTGTACTTTTCATCGATTGCTTGCTGCACTAAATCTTGCGTGATTTTTAAATTATCTTCTTCTGAAATCCCTGCTTGATCGGCAGTTTTCAGGTAAGTAGAATCCAAATAATCTTTGATATTAAAATTGGTGTTGTTTGTAATTTCCATAATGATGTGGTCTATAGAGATTGATACTTCTTGATTGGCAATAAATAGGCTTGATTAACGGTGAGCCCTAGCCCTGATGGGAACGGCATCCTTTTTCTTTTTTACCTTTTTGGAAAAAAAAGAAAAAGATACAGTGGACAGCAGGAAATAGCTCCTAAAAAAAAATCTCACCGAAGCGAGATTTTATAGTATTAAATTACTGATTTATGACCCCACTTTTCGTAGGCAAGCATCAGAACAAAAGCTATAAGTGCTCCCGAACAATTTGCTAAAATATCAAAAAAATCAGCAGATCTTGAATCTGTAAATGCATATTGTGCAAATTCTATTGCGATGCCATAAAAAATTGATGTCGCGACGACTGGAATTAACAATCTTTTTACAGGCTTAGAAAGTGATTTACTCCTTAGGCCAAGATACCAAAAGATAACAAAAAGACCGTGAAAACCGGCGTGAAAATACTTGTCTGCGTTTTTTACATCAATATTTATTGATAGTGAACTGGAACTGCTTAAGAACAAATAAACAGATATTGATGTCCAGCATATGGCTAACAATAAAAATACATTTTTAAGCACCAATCAATTTTTTGTACTCTTCTGCTGACATTAAATTTTCATAATCAGCAACGTCATTCAGTTTTACTTTGATCATCCAACCTTTTCCGTAAGGATCAGCATTCACTTCTTCTGGAGTAGTTTCAAGCTCTTCGTTGAATTCTACGATTGTACCAGCCAATGGCAAGAATAAATCAGAAACAGTTTTTACCGCCTCAACAGTTCCAAAAACTTCGTCAGCTTCCATATCCTGATCAAGAGTTTCTACCTCTACGTATACGATATCTCCCAATTCTTTTTGAGCGAAATCGGTAATTCCTACTGTAGCAACATCGCCATCTAAGCTAATCCACTCGTGGTCTTTTGTATACTTTAATTGTTCTGGTAAGTTCATTTTTATTATTTTATGTTGTTGGACAAATGTAAAGGTTCTACTTGAAATTTAAAACTATATACTAATCATTTTTAATTTCCAAAATTGTATCTCAGCGTAAATCCTGCACGAATATTTGTCATAGGAAATGAAGTTGAAATTACTGCTTTTGAGAATGAATGGTCGTAATAGAAAATGGCAGTTAGGTTTTTGCTAAACATATAGTCTGCACGCAATGTTGCTGACCATAAATTCTGCCCACCTGCTAATTGATTGTTGTTGTAATCTAAGTACCGAACGATGGTCTCATTGTTTCTGTAAGACAAATCTACCTTCACGTTGATATCACTTTTTACCACTCCCGTAGGATTATCTGCGAGTTTTGTGGAGAAAATCACATCTTTAAATCTGTATCCTACTCCTACTACATACTCCAAACCTTTTACTTCTGTAAGCAAATTATTGTCAAAGCTCATAGACAATGCACGATCTTTTTTCATTTCGGCAAGGATTTTAAATGAGTTTTTCATTTCGAAATCAATCCTAATCAGTGGATTAAATTGCTCTACTAAGTTGATGTTTGAAATAATTAACTTGGTATTGAAGTTTCCACCTGCATCTACTCCCGCTGGATTTTGATCGTATTCGAAATTTGATCTAAACGAGTTAACAGTATAAGAAGCACGGTATGTGTGTTGCAAAGAGAAACGTTTGAAAGTATCCTTGAAGAATTTATATCTCATAAGTCCGCTATACTTTACAGTCCAGTTTGGAATAGGAATATCTCTGAAAGCTCCTAGTGAAACTCCTCCAGCATCTCCGCCAGCATAAGCAGCCAAGAACGAAGGAAGCAATACTGCTTGTGAATTTTTTCCGAAACCTGCAGGATATCCATCCGCATTTAACGGGAAATCTGCCGTTCCATAGAAATTCTCTGCTAAACGACTTGCCACCACAAAACGATTTGCTCTAAAGTCATCAAATGCTGCGGAGCCGTTGACATCGCTTGCGCTAAAAGCAGTTTTTATTAATACTGTAGAAATACTGAAGTTACCAAAAGAATAAGGTGATTGAGCGTTGTACTCTCCATCAAAAATATTGTACTGCTCAGAGAAATTCTCAGAATACGAGCGGTCTGCTGTTAGATCAATTTTGAAATCTGGGAATAAATCTACATTTGCAGTAGCGTTGATAATCTTGTTGGTTACTTGAGTAAAGTTTTGGTTAAATTCAGGATAGTTTGTCAACCAACCATTTTTGGCAGCTTCATAACGAACGTCAGATTGAGATCCAAGAACGAATCCTAAAGTTGGTCTTGAAGTACCCATAAATCCAATTCCTGGTAGATAACCTGGAAGTACAGTACCAGTATTCTCAGTATAATTCACCTGAATATTTTTGACAGATGTCAATACTCCAATTAGACCTGTAACAAAAGGATTACGCTCGTCAGCAGTTGGCTGAGCAGTGTTCACAATCTTCTCTCCTGGTTTAGGTAGTGTAGCAGGTTTTACTGGCGCCTTCTTAGGTTTTTTGGTTAGACCGATATACTTATAGAACAAATCCATATTTAGAGCAGTGTTCAATCTGTGCGAAGCAGCATTCTGAACAGTGTTTCCTAGGTCATATTCCATTCCGTTGGACTCAATTGTTGCAAGTGCTAGTGATGCGCGTTGCCAGTTAAAATCTCCTGTGTACGAGTAATCAGATTTTACAAAACTAAAGAATGGTAATTTATTAATCGGCAACGTATAGTTTACGATAATCTGCTGATTGTGCTGATTTGCTTCTCCAATTTCGAAATAATCATCCCAAATCGTAATGTCGTCATTTGGCACATTATTTTCGTCCAAATAGTTACGTACTATGTTACTTGTTGCAGCAGTATAATTAATTTTTAATGCTTTTGTCAAGTTGTAATTGAAGCCGTAATTATAATTGAACATGAAGTTGCGTCTGTATAAAGGATCGATTCCGATACCTTCAATGTCAATTTGTCTAAACTGCTGACGATTGTATTGACGCAATATTTTTGTGTTGAACGATATGTTTGAAGGCAGGTAATTAAAGTTGAAATCACTTAGTAGTTTCCAGTAAGAACTTTTCTTCATGAATTTATTTTTCTTGAAAGGTTCAACAAGTTTTGGTTGGAAACCATACGAATAGTCAACTCCCGTATTAAGTTGTTGATCAAGGTAGTCTTCAATTTCAAAATCATGTCTTTCTACTTCATTAAAAGAATAAGAAAGAGTCAAGTTTTCAGGATCGTAGAAATGTGGTTTTTGCTCAGGCGCACGGTCTTTACGAACTCCGATAAAGTTGATACTTTTACGTTTAGTATAATCAATCGCACGATCTTTTATGTTCTGACGTTCTGCAGCATTTTCGGTATTATCAAGAAGTAAATCAAGTTTAATATCTTGGTTGTAAGGGTCATATTCTGGCGTAATGATCTCTTCACCTACAGCGTAATTGAACGGAACATTGATTCCCCATTTATTAGGAAGTAACTTTCCGAGATTTACGTTTGTCACAAGATTGTATTGTACGATATCTTCACGAGATCTTTCGTTTGAACCTTGCTCCAAAGAGCCAAATCCTATTGTGCTCATTCTACCAGTTGCAGCTACGGTTGCAAAATCGGCTACGTTTGAATCAAGGTTTAAGACAGCGGCCATACCACCTTTATTGTCCATATCTGAAAGACGCAACTCATTAAACCAAACTTCACCACTGACATCTTTTGATGAAAGTAGGTATCCACTTGGAATTTTTGTGTCTTGCGTATTATTTTTCACACCGATCATTAAAGTACGAACTAGTCCAAAATTAGGATTACCACGAATACCCAAACGAAGTTCATTTGATCTTCCTGCTTTGCTTGGATCTAATTCTCCCTCATTAATGTAACGGATTCCATTTGCATCTTCGATTGGAGCCGAAGCACCCATAGAAAGTATTTTAAGTCTTGTAAGCAATTCTAATGAAAGATCAATCTCATTCGCATCTGGCCAAATTTCATCTGCATTTAATGCTCCAGGATTCGTAACCTTTAGAGGGATTTCTACTTCATAGAAGTTTTGAGTAAAGTCATTTCCAAATCTAATAAAACCTACCATTTCGTTATCCTGCAATGGCATTGCATCTCCAACTAATGCTTCTGCGTGAAGAAACATTTTTAGATTTTTGAATTGTCTAAAATCTACAGATACGTTTTTGAAAACCGCACGCCCATCAAGAGGCTCAAGTCCAGTACCTGACACTCTAAGCGAAAGAGCTTGTTCGTTTTGTTGAATTACCGAGTTGTTGCTGTATAATTCTTCACGTTCAACTCCTGGAGGAGAAACATATTTGATAGGGAGTCTATCACTATTTTCTTGAATATTGACCGCTTGAACATCAAAATTTGTTCCATCGTCATCTGGGTTGGAATCTGTAATATCTAGAGAGTTTTCATAACGTCTCCACTCGCCACGCACAAGATCAAGTGCGCCAAAACGCAGCGTAATATCATCATTAAATCCAGTCATGAACATACGCATATAACCGATTGTTCTGAAATCAGAAATTCCGCCGATTACATTTCCTGGCTGAGAAACTGGAATTTTGTACTGAATCCATCTTGCAGAAGTTGGAGTTGCGCCTGTCGGTAAATTAGCTGCTGGCGTGTCTTTAATATCTGTTACAAAAGGATCTCCAATTTGAATATTTGGATGAATATCAATTTCATACTCGTAGTAAGCATTAATCGTATTCATTGTATTATCGCGGTTGATGTCTTCAACATCTGGAAGAGTTGTCGAACCTCTATTAGTGCCGCTTAGTTCGACAGGTGAGTTTCCTTGAGTACCGTTATAGTTTTTATAGCGCTCTAATACATTCCCTTCTGCGGTAAGATAATATTGGTAATTATCTTGTGCTGGATCTGGTTGTCCTGCAAATGCTGGAAAACGCGCCGCTTCTTCGTCATCATTAAGTCCATCAAGACCTACATCCTGACGTGCTCTGTTTGCTGGATCTGTATCAAAAGCATAGATTAGCGATTGTGACGCCGGAACGTTACCCCAAATTGGAGCTGGACTTACCAAAATCTGATCAGCACCTAATCCGTTTTCGTACTGCTTACGACCGTCCTTTAAGATATCTTCAGAAATAGATCCAAGGTTAAAATATAGTTTACCACTGTTTCCAGCTGAGGCTTGAGCTTGAGGATTTCCTGGATCAAAATAAGGGTCTAATACCCAAAACTGAATATATTCAACATTTGCTTGCTCGAAGTTTGTAGAGTTAATTGCTCGCATAACTCCACCAAAGTTTTCAGTTGCTTGTGCTCCAGAGAAACCATTTGTGGCTGCTGCCAAAGGGTTGAAGTTGTAAGGTCCACGTTCAGTTGGATAATATGATAAATCGAAAGTATTAACTACCTGCGTTTGTCCTACCGCAATATCAGTCTGAGGATAAAGTTCTGCACTAAATATTCTTCTAGTTGAATTTAACGCAATATCCTGAGGTGAAATTCCGCTTGGTTTATTTGCGTAAAATGTTGGATCAATACTGTACCATGCAAGTCTACTTCTTTTGTAGCCATAACTTAGGTCGTTTGCATCTGCACCAAAATCACCATAAGAACTATTTGAATTTCGAACGGGAACACTCGCAAGACTCCAAGCCGAAGGAGATCTCATATCAATTGCGGTTTGCGAACCTTCAAAATCGTCTACATATATTGTAGCTTCACCTTGGAAATTATCTGCTTTTGGAGTATCAGGCTGCAGGAATGCCACTTCTCCACGAATGGAAATGTTCGAAGGAACATCTGTGTCAACGTTTGGTAATTTATTTACAAGTCGTGTCAAGAAAGGAACTTCTGTAGCAAAATTAGCATTAGCTCCAAAGATGGAATTGTTTACCGATTCTTGTCCATAATTTGATTTTTGGGTAAATGGCTTTTCACTCATTTTAAGGAATGTCGCACCTACTAAGAATTTCTCCGAGAATTTGTGCTCCACATTTACACCCATAAAGCGACGTGTCTGTTGTCCAAACACCGAGTTGTTTTCAACTGAAACTTCAATAGGAGTATTTGATGCTTGAAGCGAAGGATCCAAAATCTGAACTCTTCCCAGTTGATAGTTTACACTATAGTCAACACCTTCTACAAGGATTCTGCCTCCCGCACTTACAACTACAGATCCCCTTGGCACGTTGAATGCTCCAATTGGAATACCGTCGCCGCCAGAAGATTTAAATCTTCCTTTAAGTTGAAATTTATTTTTGTCTGATTCTTGCAATGCTCCAGCCTGGGTGCTTTTATACATTTTTCTAAAAACGTATTTGCTCTGGTTCGGGTTGTACGTTGCAGGATCGTCGTAGCTTTCTGTTCCTAATTTAAGTTTATCAAATAACAGTTTCCCAAAAGGTTCAACGGTTGTAAATATGATGCGACCGTTTTGTCTATCAACTGTAATTCCTGGCAAAAAGTCAAAAAAACCATCCCCTCCAACTTGCGGGTCATTATTGTAATTTAATCGATCAACATTGAAAACTCTCAATAAAGGAGTTTCAGAAACCTGCTCTTCTGGATTTGCTGTTGTTGGAAATGGAGTTCCCGAAACTGGCGTAATATAGTTCAGAGGCGAAGGATCTGTGTAAAGAATATTTAATCTAAAATCTTCCTGCTCTAATTGATAAGCTCCAGGAATTTGATAAATATTTTTCATCATCAAGTTAAAAACTGGATCGGCAATATTTGTCAAATTACTTTTAAGCATTTTGAGTAATAATGCTTGGGTAGAAACAGTCGTTGGTTGATTTGTCTCAGGATCGATTGCACCTGTTTGGGTTGCACCGATTCCGTCAGTTCCAAATTCCCCAACTTGATATACTTTGTCTCCAATTGTGTATTGATATGCCACTGCAAGTACTTCGTCATTAGCAAGTCTTTGCTGGAGCGAAATATATCCGAGTTGAGTATTGTATGTAAATTCAGATGAATTTAATTTTCTTGCATTTTCAAGTTTCGAATAATCCCTTCCTTCCGATGGTGTAATTCCGACAAAACCAGAATTTGCAGTTACGATTTCTCTAATATTTCCATTAAGTGCACCACCGGCATCTATTAATGCTGGATCGTAATCGTTATTTTTATTATCAGTTGGTGAATCTGCCGCACTATTAAAGAAACCTGCTGGAGGAGTTCCAACCACAACTGGATCTAAATAATTTGTAAGTTGTGACTCCCCTAAATCTTGCAGAGCAATAATATTACGAAGGTTATTATTATTCTGATTTATTCGGTTTTGTCTGTTTGTAATCCAAACTTCAATTCTAGTGATCTGCACGCGGCTGTCAATAAACGGATAGTTGTTTAGCGAATTGTCGTATTTACTACGGAAGTATTGAGAAAGGAAAAAATGTCTATCTGCATCGTAGTCAAGACCAAATAGCTCAAAAGGCTCAACAGTACCACCACCTTCGGCTGTTACGCTTTTGGTCTGAGATTTCTGCTCGGAGAAAATTCCCGTGATAGTGGTTTTACCAAACTGGAACTGCGCCTTAACCCCAAAAAGGCTTTGCGCACCACGTATTAACGAACTATTCAAAGGAAGACTAACATTACCAACTTCAATTTTTTGAATGATGTCGTCTTCGGTAGGCGTATATTCTAATTTTATTAGATTTTGAAATGCGAACGTAGATTCTGTATCATAGTTCACGTTTACATTTAATCTTGTTCCCACTTTACCCATCAAACTCATGCTGATACGCTGATCAAAATCGAAAGTAGTTGAAGTTCTATTTCGAGGCGAGAATGCAGGATTGTCTTGTTTTGTATATCGTGCACCAAGATCTACTTCTACAGATCCTGTTGGTTTTACATCTATTGTATTACCTCCAAAAATCGATTCGAAAAGACCTGAATTTACATAATATCGAGGAAGCAAATCACGTTGCGCAGCATCGCTTCCATCTTTTTTACCGTCAATCGCGTCAGATTTTTGTTTGAAATATGCACGCATGCTTTCCCTCTGTACAAGTTCTTGATACTCTTTTGGCGTTAAGATTATGGGATAATTTATATTAAAACCATCAACAGTATTAGTGTAAATGTAGCGATCGGTTACTGGATCATACGTATAGGCTTCCAAAATGCTCGACGGGTTTCCGATGGCAATTTGTCCCACAACGCTTCCGGTAATAGTATCTTGTGTTTGTTCGTCAACTTGTGCTTGTGTTTGTGCTGATGCAATTAATAAGAGCAAAAACATTACGGGTCTCATTGCAGAAAATCCTGCTGTGTACACTGTTTTCAAGTATTATAAATTTTTTAAAGCTTGTTTAATAATAGTTTCAACCGATGCGTCAGGACTTTCTCTAACAATTTTATCGACTGACTTTTCAGCCAATTTTTTGTTAAAACCTAGAACCTCCAAAGCAGATAACGCTTCATCCTTGTTTGTATTGTTTTGCACCATAGAAACTTCGTCAAGGTTATAGATTTTCAATACCTTTTCCTTGAGGTCTAGAATAGCTCGCTGCGCAGTTTTACTACCAATTCCTTTAATGGATTGAATAGTAGCGGCATCGCCAGAAGCTAAAGCTTGAATAATTTGTTTTGGTTCTAACGAAGACAGCATAGTCCTAGCAATACTAGCACCAATGCCAGAAACAGTGAGAAGCATTTTGAAAATTTCGCGCTCCGATTTTTCTACAAATCCAAACAATGTGTGCGAATCTTCCTTAATTTGCAAATAGGTAAATAGTTTGATATTTTCAGTATCGGGAATAAGCGAGTAAGTGTGCAAAGAGATGTTCACCTGATAGCCTACGCCACCACAGTCAATTAACACCTCGGTAGGCAGTTTTTCTACCAATTTGCCCTGAATATGTGCAATCATAAATCGTTAAGTAAAAGCCAAATATAGCAAAAAAGTTCAAGCTCCTGCTACATCGGCGAAAGGAGCTTGAACAAATAATAATTTATTTTTTAGTGCGATTTTCAGTTGACTGAGCATTGATTACAGCGATAGCCGTCATATTGACCATTTCATCAACACTAGCACCAAGTTGGAAAATATGAACAGGCTTGTTCATTCCAAGCATAATTGGTCCTATCGAATCTGCTCCGTACAATTCTTTAAGCATTTTATAAGTAATATTTGCGGCGTCAAGATTTGGAAAAATCAGTGTATTAACCTTTTTTCCAGCCAGTTTAGAAAATGGGAAGTTCTTTTTTAGCATTTCGGGATTAAGTGCAAAATCTGATTGAAGTTCCCCGTCTACAGCTAGATCTGGATAATTTTCATGTAGATAAGCAACGGCTTCGCGCAATTTTTTTCCGCTTTCTCCTTGCGACGAGCCAAAATTTGAATAAGATACCATTGCTATTACTGGCTCCATTCCAAACATACGGACTGTCTTAGCCGTCATCAGCGCAATTTTTGCAATTCCCTCTGCCGAAGGATTTGGATTTATGGCGGTATCTGATAAGAATATTGGACCTCGGTTTGTCATCATCATGTTAGTTGTCGCTACTAAAGAAACTCCAGGGGCTTTACCAATTAGTTGTAAAATTGGTCTTACCACAGAAGAATAACTACGCGAATATCCAGAAACCATCGCATCTGCTTCTCCTTCGACCACCATCATTGCAGCAAAATAATTGCGTTCTCTCATCCATTTCTGCGCGTCAAGAAGCTGAATTCCCTTGCGCTGTCTTGCGCTATAAAACACATTCGCATACCGGTTTCTTCTATCTTCTTCTTCATCTACTTTTGGATCGATGATTTCGACATCGGCTCTCCAGCCAATTTCTTTCATCAATTCTACAATTATCTTTTTGTTCCCTAAAAGAATTGGAAAAGCTATTTTTTCTTCAAAAGAAATTTGCGCTGCTTTAAGAACGTCAAGTTGGTCTGCTTCCGCAAAAACCACTCTTTTTGGATTTGTCTTCGCCCTATTAGCAATCAGACGAACCATTTTGTTATCTGATCCGAGTCTTTCCAAAAGATCGGTTTTATATTTATCCCAATCGTATATTGGTTGTAGTGCAACTCCAGAGTCCATTGCTGCTTTTGCAACAGCTGGAGCAACAGTGGTGATTAATCGCGGGTCAAATGGTTTTGGTATAATATAATCACGGCCAAAATTTAGCTTAGTTTCGCCGTATGCAATATTTACTGTTTCTGGAACCGACTCTTTTGCTAGAGCAGCCAAAGAGGTTACAGCTGCCATTTTCATCTCTTCGTTGATGATAGTAGCACGTACATCTAGCGCACCTCGAAAAATATAAGGAAAACCGAGAACGTTATTGACTTGATTTGGATGATCTGAGCGACCAGTAGCCATAATTACGTCCTTACGTGTAGAAACAGCAAGTTCATAATCAATTTCAGGCTGTGGATTTGCCATTGCAAAAACAATAGGATTGTCAGCCATTGCGAGAAGCATTTCAGCTGACATTATATCGCCAGTTGAAAGCCCTAGAAAAACATCTGCTCCGGTAAGTGCTTCAAGCAGCGTTGTACCTGCTACACCATTGGCATATTTTTGCTGCATTACCTTGATGTTTTCTCTATCTGGAGAAATAAGTCCTTTTGAGTCAAACATCATAACATTTTCTTGCTTTACACCTAGAAGTAGGTATAAATTGGCACAAGCTAAAGCTGCCGATCCTGCTCCAGAAACGACCACTTTTACGTCTTCAGCTTTCTTGTCTGCAAGTTCTAATGCATTTATTAAAGCAGCAGAAGAGATAATTGCAGTACCATGCTGGTCATCGTGCATCACAGGAATATTTAATTCCTCTACGAGGCGGCGCTCGATTTCAAACGATTCAGGCGCTTTGATATCTTCTAGATTAATTCCTCCAAAAGTTGGTGCAATGTTTTTTACAGTTTCGATAAATTTATCAACATCTTTTGTATCGATTTCTATATCAAAAACATCTATGTCTGAGAAAATTTTAAATAAAAGAGCTTTCCCCTCCATCACAGGTTTTGATGCTTCAGGTCCAATATCTCCTAGACCCAAGACAGCAGTTCCGTTAGTGATAACTGCCACTAGATTTCCCTTGGCGGTATATTTGTAAACGTTTGAAACATCTCTTGCAATTTCCAGACATGGTTCTGCTACACCAGGTGAATATGCAAGTGACAAATCTCGTTGTGTTGCATATCGTTTAGTAGGTAAAACTTGAATTTTTCCTGGTCTAGGTTTTGCGTGGTATAATAAAGCTTCAATTCTTTTATTTGATTTTTCCATAATATCTTTTTTCTTGCGACTCACAAAGATAAAAGACTGGCAAAGAAAATTAAACATTTGGCAATCTTTCTTTGCTTGAGATGATGATTTTATTTCGTAGATCATCTTTAAATCTTGAGGTCGCAATTTTGAGAATGAAAGATAAGAATCAAAAGGACATTATTGCTTAACAAATGAAATATTTCGCGTCAGACCCGCAAGTTTTGTTCGCTTTACAGCGGAATCTTTGAATACCTCTCGAAATGTTTCTTGAGTGATTTCATTCCACTCCTTTTTAGAAAAATCTAGTAATTTTGGATGAGGATTAAATAGTGGCTGATTGTGCGGTTTTGAAAAGCGATTCCAAGGGCAAACATCTTGGCAGATGTCACAACCAAAAATCCAGTCTTCAAATTTTCCTTTGACATCTTGAGGAATTGCATCTTTAAGTTCGATTGTAAAGTACGAAATGCATTTACTGCCGTTCACAATATAAGGAGATTCAATTGCATCTGTAGGACACGCGTCAATGCACGAGGTGCACGAACCACAATGATCCGTAACTGCTGAATCATATTCTAATTCTAAATCAATAATAAGTTCGGCAATGAAATAAAATGAACCTACTTTCTGGGTTAGCAAGTTGCTGTTTTTCCCAGTCCAGCCTAAACCACTTTTTGCAGCCCAGGCTTTATCCAGTACGGGAGCAGAATCGGTAAAAGCGCGACCGGAAACTTCGCCGATATTTGATTGAATCGAAAAAAGTAATTCTTTGAGTTTATCTTTTATGACAAAGTGATAATCTTCGCCATAAGCATATTTAGAGATTTTGAAAGTATCTTCTTCCTGAAATTCTGACGGATAATAATTTAAAAGTAATGAAACGACACTTTTCGAATCTTCGACTAATAAAGTTGGATTTAGCCTCTTATCGAAGTTATTTTCCATATATGTCATCTGTCCGTGACTTTTGTTCTTTAACCAACGTTCTAAACGAGGAGCTTCCTCTTCTAAGAATCCAGCTTTGGATATACCACAAGACAAAAAACCGAGGCGTTTGGCTTCGGCTTTTATGAATTCGGTACGTTGTTGTTTAATTTTCATTGTTGCATTAGGGATTATAGCGGAAATCCTTTTTGGTCTTTTTCTGACCATAAAGATTGGGAGCGGAAAGCCCGACCCAAAGGGGAATGCCCTAAAAAAGATTCCCCTGAATAAGACCTTTCACTCGACCTAAATGTTTGTAGGCTTTCTCTGTAACCTCACGACCACGCGGCGTTCTCATCAAGAAACCCTCCTGAATTAAGAAAGGCTCATACACTTCTTCGACGGTTTCGGTACTTTCAGAAACCGCAGTAGCAATTGTAGAAAGTCCAACTGGACCTCCTTTGAATTTATCTATAATGGTTGTCAGAATTTTATTATCCATCTCATCCAGACCGTGCGCGTCAACGTTCAGGGCCTTCAGTGCATATTGGGCGATCTCGATATCGATTTTGCCATTTCCTTTAATCTGAGCAAAATCACGAACACGACGTAAAAGAGCGTTTGCAATTCTTGGCGTTCCACGACTACGACCAGCAATTTCGATAGCAGCTTCCATACTGATTGGCATCTTAATGATTCCGGCAGAACGTTCGATAATAGATGTCAACAGCTCTTTTGTATAGTACTGAAGCCTGCTTTGAATTCCAAAGCGGGCACGCATAGGAGCCGTTAGCAACCCTGAACGAGTTGTTGCACCTACTAGCGTAAACGGATTTAAATTTAACTGAACCGTTCGAGCATTCGGCCCAGACTCAATCATAATATCAATCTTGAAATCTTCCATTGCTGAATATAGATATTCTTCAACTATCGGACTCAAGCGGTGGATCTCGTCAATAAACAAAACGTCACGTTCCTCCAGATTCGTAAGTAGTCCAGCCAAATCTCCAGGTTTGTCTAAGACTGGACCAGAAGTTATTTTGATTCCTACACCTAACTCATTGGCAAGAATATTTGCCAAAGTTGTTTTTCCTAACCCGGGAGGTCCATGGAAAAGTGCGTGATCTAATGCTTCGTCCCGCTGATTTGCTGCGGCAACAAAAACTTTAAGATTGTCTAATACCTGATCTTGCCCAGCGAAATCGTCAAAGGAAAGAGGGCGCAACTTTTTCTCAATGTCGTGTTCTTCCGAAGTAAAATTATTATTTGTGGGATCTAAATTCTCGTTCATAGTGCAAAGATAATTAAAATGCTCAGTCCACTGCGGTGCTAGGCTCAACAGTTTTTAGGTAGATACAAAATACAATTTCGAAAACTCTACTTTAAAATGCTTTCGTATTTTGGATGTTTACGAATATAATCTGCGATAAATGTACAGCTCGGAATAACCTTGAGGTCGTGAATAGTAGCATAATCTAATGATTTGGCAGCAATCATACTTCCTATGCCTTTACCTTCAAGTTCTTTCGGCACTTCTGTGTGCAGCATTGTAATTGTAGCACCTACAAGTTGGTAATCTATATAAGCAACTTTCTGGTCAAGTTCTAATTCGAATCGTTGTCTTTCGCCGTTGTTTGAAAAATGAGCGTCCATAATATTTACATTTAATTGTTAGGAAGCTAAAGTTACAAAAAAAAAGTCCTTCGATATCGAAGGACTTTTCTTGTAATATTTATTTTGTCTAGTGATGTAATTCTTCTTCACCTTCCATAAGAGGAATGTTTTGAGGAACGAAATCAATATCATGACCAGGTTTACTATAATCATACGGCCAACGGTGTACTTCTGGAATCGCTCCAGGCCAGTTACCGTGGATATGCTCAATAGATGCAGTCCACTCAAGGGTATTCGATTTCCATGGATTTTGAACTGATCTCTTTCCGTAAAAAATACTAGAGAAGAAGTTGTACAAGAACACTATTTGGAAAACCCCACCGATAAGTGCAAATACAGTTATAAGTACGTTTACGTTTTGCAAGTCATCAAATAATGGAAATGCAGTGTTGGTATAGTAACGACGTGGTAAACCTGCCATACCGATAAAGTGCATTGGGAAAAATACTCCGTACGAACAGATTGCTGTAACCCAGAAATGCACGTATCCGAGATTCTTGTTAAGCATTCTACCAAACATTTTAGGGTACCAGTGGTAAACCCCAGCAAACATTCCATAAAGCGCAGAAATACCCATTACTAAGTGAAAGTGAGCAATAACGAAATAGGTATCGTGAACGTTAATATCTAATGTACTATCTCCTAAGATAATTCCCGTAAGACCTCCAGTGATGAAAGTAGAAACCATTCCGATTGAGAATAACATTGCAGGATTAAGTTGCAAGTTCCCTTTCCAGAGAGTAGTGATCCAGTTAAAAGCTTTCACGGCAGAAGGAATTGCAATAAGAAGTGTTGTAAATGTAAACACAGATCCTAAGAAAGGATTCATTCCAGATACAAACATGTGGTGACCCCAAACGATTGTAGAAAGGAAAGCAATTGCAATTACAGACATAATCATCGCGCGGTATCCAAAGATAGGTTTACGAGAGTTTGTTGCCAATACTTCTGAAACAATACCCATTGCAGGAAGAATAACGATATAAACTTCAGGGTGTCCTAAAAACCAGAAAAGGTGCTCAAATAATACTGGAGATCCACCTTGATAGTGAAGAACTTCTCCAGCGATATAAATATCAGAAAGGAAGAATGAAGTACCAAAACTTCTATCCATGATAAGCAGTAAAGCTGCAGATAAAAGAACTGGGAACGAAATTAATCCAATAATAGCTGTAACGAAAAATGTCCAAACAGTAAGTGGAAGTCTAGTCATAGACATTCCTTTTGTTCTAAGGTTGATAACTGTAACGATATAGTTTAGAGATCCCATTAATGAAGATGCAATAAAAATCGCCATAGAAATTAACCAAAGCGTCATTCCTGTACCAGAACCTCCAATAGCTTGTGGAAGTGCACTTAAAGGCGGATAAATTGTCCAACCTGCAGAAGCAGGTCCTGCCTCTACGAAAAGAGAACACAACATAATCACTGCTGAAACAAAGAACATCCAATATGAAAGCATATTCATGAATCCGGATGCCATATCTCTCGCTCCAATTTGCAGAGGAATTAAAAGGTTTGAGAAAGTTCCACTAAGTCCTGCTGTAAGAACGAAGAAAACCATTATGGTACCGTGAATTGTTACTAAGGCCAGATAAACCTCATTAGTCATAACTCCGTCGGGTGCCCATTTGTCCCCTAAAAGCAAGTTGAAAAGTTGGAATGACTCTTCTGGCCAAGCCAATTGCATTCTAAAAAGCATTGACATACCAACGCCAATGACTCCCATGATGATACCGGTAATCAGGTATTGCTTGGCAATCATCTTATGGTCAATGCTAAAGATATATTTAGTGATAAAAGTATCTTTATGGTGGTGTTCGTGTTCGTGATCGTGAGTGAGATCGTGACCTACTGCTGACATATATGTTTACTTTAAATTTTGGTAATAATTAATTTGCTGGCATCATCGCAACTTCTGGAGCTGCTGTTTCTACCGGAATTTGGTTAGACAAAGCTTCTTCCTTTATCTTGGATGAAAGTGTCGCTTTATCCTTTAACCATTCTTTATATTCCTCTGGAGTATCAATTACAATTTTCATTTGCATATTGTAGTGAGAAGTTCCACAGATCTTGTTGCAAAGAAGTAGATAGTCAAAAGTATAAGGATCTAATTCCGTTTCTCCTTTTGCTGTAAGTTCTTTACTTTTCTCTGCACGTAATTTATTGATACGAGCTACTTTCTCAATCATCTCCGGTTTTGCACGCATTTCCGCAGTGGTAATACTAGGGATGAACGCAAATTGAGTAACCATTCCAGGTACGCAGTTCATTTGCGCTCTAAAGTGAGGCATATACGCTGAGTGTAGAACGTCTTGCGAGCGAATTTTGAAAAGAACTTTTTTACCTAAAGGAAGGTGAATTTCAGTTGCCATAAAGTCATCTTGACCATTTGGATCTGCTGCGTCCATACCTACAGTATTTACACCTTCAATATAACGAACGTTCGCTTTTCCAAGCACATTATCTTTTCCAGAATAACGCGCTTCCCAAGCAAACTGCTTAGCATAAAGCTCCACTACAATTACTTCTTCATCTTCGTCAACGAACATAATATTTGTCCACGCATACAATCCGTAAAGAATTAGTCCAGCCAAAACAATTGCAGGAATAACGCTCCATACAAACTCTAGTCTATCATTATCTGCGAAGTACAATGCTTTCCTGTCATTAATCCCTCTATAAGCGAAAGAGAAATAATGTAGAAGACCTTGTGTAATAATCTGAACAATAAAAATAAGAACCATAGAAATCCACATCAGATTATCTACTTCCGCTCCGTGTACAGAAGCTGCATTGCTCATTAATGGTAAATCGCCATAAAAGACAAGGCACCAAATAGTAAGGACATAAATAAATCCTAGGAAAAAAAACATTATATATCCCTGCAAGTTATTATCATTATCATCTGCAACTTGCGTTGTATTGATATGAGTCCCCACCTGAGTTAAATCAAATATTTTAGTTAACTGCCATATAGCGACAGCCAATAAAACTAAAACTATAATTACCAACAAACTCGTCATCTATCTCTGAATTTAAAAATTAATAATGAAAATGTTTACTTTCTTCAATCAACGGGTTTCTTTCTGGTAATAAAGGAGATTTGGCCATTGCTGTAAAGACAACAAAGATAAACAATCCAAGAAAGAAAAATACTGATCCGATTTCAGCAATACCGATAAACCATTGGTCACCAACAGTTGCTGGCATAATCATAACAAAGAAATCAACGTAATGTCCTATTAAGATTACAACACCTGCCATAACAAGAACCCATGAGATTCTTTTGAAGTCTGTGTTGATCAATACCAATACTGGGAATATGAAATTCATTCCAATCGTTGCGAAGAAGGGTAATCGATAATCTTCGATTCTAGTTACGAAATATGTTACCTCTTCCGGAATATTTGCGTACCAAATAAGCATAAACTGTGAAAACCATAAGTACGTCCAGAAAATACTGAATCCGAATATAAATTTAGCTAAATCGTGCAAATGGCTAGTATTTACATAAGGTAGAAGACCAATTGATTTCATATATACAGAAACCAAACAGATAACTGTAATTCCTGACACAAAGAATGATGCAAAAACATACCATCCAAACAGTGTACTAAACCAGTGCGGGTCTACAGACATAATCCAGTCCCATGACATAATAGACTCTGATACGATAAAGAAAACCATGAAAATTGCCGAAGCATTAAAGTTTTTCTTGTAATATAAGTTATCAGTAGCTCTATCTTGTGCATGACAGAATTTTCTCGTGTAAAAGTTGTAAAGATTCCAACCAATCAAGAAAATCGCTGCTCTAGCAATCCAAAAAGGAAAATTTAAATAACCTGCCTTATTTTGAATTAGTTTATCTCCTGCTACAACTTCGGGATCCATCCAAACAAATAAATGATTGAAATGAAGTCCACTTAATATAAGAAGTATAAAGAATATAATTGATCCAACTGGCAAATATGCCGTTATACCTTGCATTACTCTAAATAGTACTGGAGACCATCCTGCTTGCGCAACAATTTGAATTGCATAAAATGCAAGTACTCCCATAGTCAATAACAAGAAGAATATTGCGGCTACATAAATGGCAGCCCATGGTTTATTACTTAGTTGGTGCAAGACGTGTTCTAAATGAGCTTCGTGTTCTGCGTGCTCATCAACTACATTATTTTTATTAACATAACTAGATGAAGCAACTGGCGCTTTACTAGACACTGCCGTATTTATTGTTACTATAGACGATACCGCAATTGTATCTTTTATTGAAGAATTATTAACAACAGTAGAATCTGTCGTCGATTTAACAACTGGAGTTGTTACAGCCTTATCAATTTGTGCAGTGGTATTCTCTTTATGCTCAGCAACTCCAATAGGAGTAACAGTTGCATGAGTGTCATGACCATCATGATCTTGTTCGGCTAAAATTGCCTCAACTTCCTGAATGGTACTTGGTGCAGTGAAAAAAGCATATCCTACACCTAATAACCCGAGGATCATAAGGACAAAGGCAAATGTTTTTAGTTTACTTGAAAATGTATACATATCTATTACAATCAGTTTGTTCTACAATTATAATTTACTCTTAAGTTCTAGGACATACTTCGCCACCATCCTGCGCTCGTGAGCACTAAGTTGGTTCTTATACGATCCCATAGAGTTTAACCCATAAGTCTCTACGTGGAAAACACTTTCTTCTGTAAATTCCCTGTCTTTATAGTTTGGAACACCTAAGAACTTTTCTTTAGTAACTAAAGGACCATTACCATCACCAGCCCCACCGTGGCAGATTGCGCAATAAATTCCGTAAAGTGCCCCAGCTTTCGCAGCGTCATATTCCGCTGCATCAAGTTGAGATCCTGCTACAGTTTTAGAAAGTAAATAACCTTGAACGTTATCCTCTCCTTCATAAACTTCAAAACCTCTACTTATAGTTCCTTCTGGTGGCAACTGAGCTGATACTCCGCCTCTATTGAAAGCTTCACTTTCAGAATAGGTTTCGTAGCTCACTGCTTCATACATATTAGGGAAGTACTGGTAGTTTGGTGCCTTCGTGTCATAGCAAGAAGTTACCAAAGTTGCAATACCGGCCAAAATTGCTATTCTATATACGATTTTCATATATTAAATCTTTTCAATTACTTTAACTTCAACTGCGCCTGAATTCTGAAAAAACGACACTAGTTCATCTTCATTATTATTACGTACAGCCACTTCCATCAAGAAGTGATCATCAGTTGTACGTACATCTGGGTTTTCTGCTTCTTTAAAAGGCCAAATTCTACTTCGCATGTAAAAAGTGATTACCATTAAGTGAGCTGCAAAGAAAACTGTTAGCTCAAACATAATTGGAATAAATGCTGGCATATTTTGAATATATGAGAAGCTTGGTTTACCACCAATATCTTGCGGCCAGTCTTCGATCATCATAAAATTCATCATCCATGTTGCAAATGCAAGACCAATAAGTCCGTAAATGAAAGCACAGATTGCTAATCTCGTAGGAGCAAGTCCCATTGCTTTATCCAATCCATGCACAGGAAATGGACAAAAGATCTCTTCTATATGATGATGAGCAGCACGCGTCTTGATAACAGCGTCCATCAATACATCATCATCGTTGTACATCGCGTAAATTACTTTATTACTCATGGTGTGTATTTTTATTTTCGTCTCTACGTTTTTTGTAAAATTCTCCAGATGATTTTAAGATTGTCTTAACCTCTGCCTGAGCAATAACTGGGAAAGTTCTTGCATATAAAAGGAAGAGAACAAAGAAAAATCCAATTGTTCCGATGAAAATACCAATATCCACAAAAGTAGGAGAGAACATTGTCCAAGAAGATGGCAAGTAATCTCTATGAAGTGATGTTGCGATAATAACAAATCGCTCAAACCACATTCCGATATTTACTACAATTGAAATTATGAACGAGAACATTATACTAGTTCTCAACTTTTTGAACCACATAAATTGTGGAGAGAAAACGTTGCAAATCATCATTGACCAATATGCCCACCAGTAAGGTCCAGTTGCTCTGTTAAGAAAAGCGTACTGTTCGTACTCAACCCCAGAATACCAAGCCATAAATAATTCTGTAATATAAGCTAC
This sequence comes from Flavobacteriales bacterium, assembly GCA_038243675.1. Lineage (GTDB taxonomy): Bacteria > Bacteroidota > Bacteroidia > Flavobacteriales > Flavobacteriaceae > Flavobacterium. The sequence goes on along the minus strand of JBBSQV010000007.1, from coordinate 4,025 downwards.
ACCTACAATAGAACCTGTAATCATAATTACAATGTTCATAAGCTCGATATGCTGTAACGTAATATATGCTTCAAGGTTTGAAACTTTTCTCATAATAATAAGAAGAGTATTCACCATTGCAAATCCAGAGAATACCGCTCCTGCAACAAAGTAAGGAGGGAAAATTGTGGTGTGCCATCCAGGAATTACTGAAGTAGCAAAGTCAAAAGATACAATCGTGTGCACAGAAAGTACAAGTGGAGTAGCGAGACCTGCCAGAATCAGAGACACCTCTTCAAAACGCTGCCAGTCTTTTGCTCTACCGCTCCATCCGAAACTTAAGATTGAATAAACTTTTTTATTAAATGGGGTAATGGCACGGTCTCTAAGCATTGCAAAGTCAGGAAGCAAACCAGTCCACCAGAAAACCATGGACACAGATAAGTAAGTTGAAATTGCAAATACGTCCCATAAAAGAGGCGAGTTAAAGTTTACCCATAAAGATCCAAATTGATTTGGAATAGGTAAAACCCAGTACGCCAACCATGGACGGCCCATGTGTATAATTGGGAATAGACCGGCTTGAACTACAGAGAAAATTGTCATTGCTTCTGCAGAACGGTTAATCGCCATTCTCCATTTTTGACGGAATAATAGTAGTACTGCAGAAATTAGTGTTCCTGCGTGACCAATACCTACCCACCAAACAAAGTTGGTAATATCCCAAGCCCAACCTATGGTTTTATTCAAACCCCAAGTTCCAATCCCTGTAGATACGGTGTAGATGATACAACCTATACCCCAAAGAAAAGCTAATAATGAGATGGTAAAAACTGTCCACCATTGTTTGTTTGCACGACCTTCAACAGGACGAGCAATATCTACTGTAACATCGTGATAAGATTTATCACCAATGATCAATGGTTTTCTAATGGGTGCTTCGTAGTGAGACGACATAATCCTTTATCTTGTTTCTTAATAATTATTTTTGATCCTAGTTATTTCTGACTTTCACATGGTAAAAGACGTTTGGTCTTGTACCTACGTGCTCAAGTAAATGATACATTCTATCGTTCTGAGCCAATGCAGCGATTTCATCCTCTTCATTATTCACGTCACCAAACTTAATTGATCCTGGTGAACAAGCAGACGAACATGCTGTTTGGAATTCATCAACATTTACTGGACGTCCCTCTTTCTTTGCAGTAAGAATTGTTAACTGTGTCTTTTGAATACACATTGAACATTTTTCCATCACACCTCGAGAACGAACATTAACGTCAGGGTTTAATACCATTCTACCCAAATCATCATTCATATTATAGTCAAATGCACTATTCTTGTTATACAAGAACCAGTTAAAACGACGTACTTTATATGGACAGTTATTTGCACAGTAACGAGTACCAACACATCTGTTGTAAGCCATTTGATTTTGACCTTGTCTTCCATGCGAAGTTGCAGCTACAGGACAAACAGTCTCACAAGGAGCATGATTACAGTGCTGACACATTACAGGTTGAAATGCCACTTGAGGATTATCTGCTGCAAGCTCCAAATGACCGAATCCACCTAGAGAACCATTGTCTCCAAACAATCCGTCAAAACCTTCTTTTCTAGCAACATCTCCTGCAAATGTATCTTCAGAAGAATAATAGCGGTCAATACGCAACCAGTGCATATCACGGCTTTTTCTTACTTCTGCTTTACCTACCACGGGAACGTTATTCTCAGCATGACAAGCAATAACACAAGCACCACAACCGGTACAAGAGTTTAAGTCAATAGACATATTAAAGTGATGTCCGACAGATCTATCAAAGCTTTCCCAGAGGTCAACTTTTGATGCTTCTACTGGCGAGTGATCTAATGATACCATTGGCAGAATATTCCACTCTCTTACATCCTTCGTATTAAAAATTTCTAAGGTAGTTTCTTTAATAATATCGCCTCTACCCATTAAGGTTTTTTGAGACTGTACTGAAGCAAATTCATGCTCACCTACAGCTTTCTTTAATGAAGCTGCTTGTACACTATTAAAATCTTTGTAAAATTGGTAAGCGTTAACACCTACCTGCATTTCTTCCTTCATCGAAGCTGTTTTACCATAACCGAGAGCAAGGCCTATCGTCCCTACTGCTTGACCTGGCTGAACTATAACTGGAATATCCATTGTGATACCGTTTACAGTCATAGTAGCATAACTTCCGTTAAGACCACCATCCGCAACAATCCAGTTTGACATCTCTAATTTATCAGCATCTGCTTTAGAAACAGTTAAATAATTATCCCAAGAAACTCTCGTCATTGGATCAGGCAATTCCTGCAACCATGGATTATTTGCTTGCTGACCATCTCCTAGCCCAACCTTCGTATACAATACTAATTCAAATTCTCCTGCAGTTTTCGCTTGCGCTAATGCTGCCGCAGCTCCTGAAAAATCAGCACTTCCTGCTCCTATTGAAGAACTAGTTCCTGCAGCATAAACTCCATCATGCAGCATTTGATTCCATTTTGAACCTGGAAATGCAGATGAAGTATTTGTTTTAATGTAGTCGTAAAATTTAACATCAGATCCAGTCCACATTAATAATGCGTCTTGAAATTGTCTGCTGTTAAATAAAGGTCTAATAGTAGGCTGAGTAATAGATAAAGTTCCTGGTGTCAACATATGATCATTCCAAGATTCTAAATAGTGATGAGTTGCAGCACCTATAGATGAGAGGGCAGCAGTTTCATCTTCTTTGGTAGAGAACGCTATTGACATTTTAGTCTTTTTAAGTCCTTCTACAAATTCTTTACTATTTGCTAATGTATAAACAGGATTCACACCACTCATAATAAGAGTATGAACACGTCCTGCTTTCATGTCAGCCACAAGTTGAGCCATCTGACTATTAGATCCTTTTCTAATCAATCTAGTTCCACCACTCATAAATGCTTGACTTCCTAGAGCTGCATTAATAGCAAGAACAAGAAGTTGCGCATTTTTATCATCAATTCCTGACACTAAAAGACCATTGCTTCCAGCAGCTTTAAGTTGCTGAGCAGCTTTTATAACTGCTTCTTCACCTGGAATCTTTGTAGTGCTTACAGAATTGTTTGTAACAATATTATATATTTTAACTAACGCTTGTTTCTGCTGCGCAGCAGTCATCGGCATGCGGAAATCTGCAGCGGCTCCGGATAGAGTCATATTTGACTCCATTTGGAAGTGGCGCGACATTTTTCCATTTTGAGGAATTCGTCCTTCAGTATATCCGGCATCATAACCTCCACCTTGCCAGTCACCTAGGAAATCTGCTCCTACCGAAACTATAAGGGACGCTTTTGAAAAGTCATAATTTACAAGTTCTCTTCTTCCATAAGCAGTTTCAAAAGCATCAAGTGCACTTGAACTAGATACAGCATCGTAAATTACGTGTTTTGAATTTGGGGTTTTAGCCAAGAATTCAGCAACAACTTTTTCAGTTGATGGACTAGCCAAAGTATTTGAAAGTAAAACTACTTGGCTACCAAAAGACGCAGCATCAGCCATATTAGCTTTTACTTTTTCATCAACATCTTTCCATGAAGCTTGTTTTCCAGCAATACGTGGATTTTTCATTCTCATATTGTCGTATAAAGACAATACAGATGCATGAACCCTAGCATTTGCAGCAAATTGAGCACCGGCTAGCTTATTGTTTTCAATTTTAATCGGTCGACCTTCACGTGTCTTTACAAGAATATTTGCAAAGTCAAAACCATCAAAAACAGTTGTAGCATAATAATCGGCTACACCTGGTATGATTTGTTCTGGCTGTACCACGTAAGGTATAGATTTAACAACTGGACCTTCACAAGCAGCTAAAGATGCTGCCGCGGTACTAAAGCCGACGTACTTTAAGAAATCACGACGTGACGTTGAAGATGATTCTAATGATTCTTTGTCTCCCAAAAAATCACCAACAGGAATTTCTTCAATAAATTCGTTATTTCTAAGCGCCTCAACAATAGAACTATTTTCGTTTAGCTCTTCAACACTTTTCCAGTATTTTTTGTTT
>JBBSQV010000006.1:0-53145 GCA_038243675.1 Flavobacteriales bacterium | reverse complement strand
TCGTGCGTGAGGCACGCAATGGCAGATACATATCAGTTTTAAGCGCGGAACTACAGCGAATTTCTTCAAAAAATCTTCTATACTCAAATTTGTACTTTCGACAAAGAAGACCTCAGCAAACTAGACAGAAGAACCAAAATTCAGAGTCATAAAGAAATAAAATTGAGTCTTATTATGTGACTTCTCGCTCTGCTCGAAATGACAATTTTGCGTGAAATGGTTTATGAATAATTCCTCACAACGAGAAATAAATTAGGAATTTACTTTCAACATTATACAAATGAAGTTGTGCCCCTGATGAGATCCTTCTCCATATAAATCAATTTTGATAGATTTCTGTTGCTCACCTTATACCTACACACAAACTTGTCGTAATGACAAGTTTGCGTGAAGGGTTGGCGAACACAATCTGCAATTATGGTTTTTGGCAACTTTTGATAAGCAACCGTATAGAAACGACATCGCTCTTCCGATGCGCTTGCTTCGTTGCTCGCAATGACCCCCGCCGAGTGGTAGAATTCACGTTCTTAAACAGACAATATCAAAATTAACCCTACCTCCTCTTATCCTCAAAAAACCTCCTCATCATACTCCCGCATTCCTCTTCCATAACTCCTGTCACCACAACAGTTTTTGGATGCAACTTTCCACCCATTGAAGTATAACCACGTTTATTGTCACTAGCGCCGTAAACAATTTTGGTAATTTGACTCCAATACAAGGCGCCAGCACACATTTGGCAAGGCTCAACCGTGATATACATTACACATTCTTTTAAATATTTTCCGCCGAGATAATTGGCAGCAGCGGTGATTGCTTGCATTTCGGCGTGAGCAGTGACATCAGTCAGCATTTCGGTGAGATTATGAGATCTTGCAATGATTCGGTCGTTGACTACGACAACTGCACCTATCGGAATTTCTCCTTTTGCCAGAGCGTATTCTGCTTCTTGCAAAGCCTTTTTCATAAAATATTCGTCAGTATAAATGTTCTCCATATCACAAAAATACTAATTCAAGTTGTACATTTGTTTTATGTCTACAGATTTACTCAAAAACATCAATTCTCCTGCAGATTTGCGGCATTTGAACATGGCTCAACTCCTAGAGTTAGCTGCTGAATTACGTGCTTTTATCATTGATATTGTTGCCACAAAAGAAGGTCATCTTGGTGCCAGTCTCGGCGTAGTCGAACTAACAATCGCACTTCATTATGTCTTCAATACTCCTACAGATCTTTTAGTTTGGGATGTGGGACATCAAGCTTACGGGCACAAAATCCTTACAGGCAGAAGAGAGGCATTTGATTCAAACAGACAGCTACACGGGATCTCTGGCTTTCCGAAAATCACCGAAAGTATCTACGATGCGTTTGGAGTAGGACATTCTTCAACTTCCATTTCAGCAGTTTTGGGAATGGCAATCGCCTCTCAATTGAAAGGTGAAACAGAAAGACAACATATCGCAGTCATTGGCGACGCTTCTATTGCCTCGGGAATGGCTTTTGAAGGTCTCAACCACGCTGGAGTAACGGATGCCAATATTCTCGTGATTCTAAATGACAACGCTATCGGAATTGATCCAAGTGTTGGCGCACTCAAAAATTACTTTACAGCCATCAAAGAAGGGAAAAATCCTAGGCAGAATAATATGATAAAGTCTCTGAATTTTGACTGCTCTGGCCCTATTGACGGTCACGACTTGCCATTATTAACTTCCGAATTACAAAGACTTAAAACTGTAAAAGGTCCAAAATTTCTACACGTCATTACTACGAAAGGAAAAGGTCTTCAGCAAGCCGAAGAACATCAGGTGCAATACCACGCACCTGGAAAATTCGATAAACTTACTGGATTAATTATTCCGCAGGAGTCTCAAAATCTTCCGCCAAAATTTCAAGATGTTTTTGGTTTGACCCTAGTTGAACTAGCTCGAAAAAATAAAAAAATTATAGGAATCACTCCCGCGATGCCTACAGGAAGTTCTCTCAAATATATGATGGAAGAATTTCCAGATAGAGCTTTTGATGTTGGAATCGCTGAACAACACGCCGTAACGCTGGCAGCAGGTATGGCAACTCAAGGAATGATTGTGTTTTGCACCATTTACAGCACGTTTATGCAACGTGCGTATGACCAAATCATTCACGACATCGCACTACAAAACCTTCCTGTAATATTATGTCTAGACCGCGCAGGACTTGTAGGCGAAGATGGCGCAACGCATCAGGGGGTTTTTGATATTGCTTACTTGAGATGCATTCCAAATATGATTATCTATTCTCCACTTAACGAAAGTGAATTTAGAAATATACTCTACACAGCACAATTAGGTTTGCAAAATCCTATCGCTATCCGATATCCAAAAGGACGTGGATTGAATCCTAAGTTTCCAGCAGAATTTAAAGAGATTGAAATAGGAAAAGCAAGACAAATCAAAGACGGAACAAAAGTCGCTATTTTATCAAATGGTTTTATTGGAAACAATATGATTGCAGCAATAGATCAAATAGCAAATCCTGAAGATTTTGCTCATTATGACTTTGCATTCGTTAAACCTTTGGACGAAAAGATGCTTCACGAAATCTTTGAAAAGTTTGATTCTATCATCACACTTGAGGAAGGTTCTATCAAAGGTGGCTTCGGAAGTGGGATATCTGAATTTGCACATCAGTATAATTACAATGCTCAAATCCAGACACTTGGTATTCCAGATCATTTTATAGAACACGCAACAGTTGCAGAGCAGCAATATATGTGCGGCTTGGACGTTAAAAGTCTTAAAAATATTTTGTTAAGCACTATATAATTGTGACTTTTGCAAAAATTTAAATTCTGCTATGAGACTTATTCGTTTTTTACTTTTTTCCCTTCTTTTCTCGACAACTGCATTCTCACAAATCATCGAAATAGATACTGTAAAAGTCGTTTCTCCTTGGACAAACAAAAATATTATTGCATTTGACATAAATGAGATCGCTTTTGTGAATTGGAGTCAAGGTGGTACAAGCTCTATTTCAGGTCTTCTTAAAGGAACTTTCACGAGAAATTATGAAGATACAAATACAAAATGGGGTAATGAACTTCTGATAAGATACGGTATGAACAAGCAGGATGGAATCGAATTCAGGAAAACTGATGACGCTTTGCAGTATAACTCAGCATTTGGATATAGAGCTGATACTATAACGAACTGGTACTATTCGGCAAAGTTGAGTTTTAGCACTCAATTTACAAACGGTTATTCGTACCCAAATACAGAGAAACCGATTTCGAAACCATTTAGCCCCGCTTATACTTTTCTAGGAATTGGAGCCGAATATGCAAGCAAAGACAAGAGTTTTACTGCTTATATCTCACCACTTACGATGAAAAACACCATGGTTATGGACCAAATCCTTGCTAACAAAGGAGCTTTTGGTGTAAAAGGGGCACTTTATGATCCAATCACAAAAGAACTGTTGAGACGTGGAGAAAATTATAAAACTGAATTAGGGTTTCTTGTTTCTACTATTTATAAAACAGAAGTATTTGAGAACATTATGCTTGAAAATAGATTAATTTTGTACTCTGATTACATTAACCGTTTTGGAAATATAGATGTCGATTGGAAACTTCAACTAGACCTAAAAGTAAATAAATACGTTCGTGCGAACATTGGAACACATTTAGTTTATGATGACGATATCAAAACCAAAGAAACCGTTGGCGAAGAAGAAGTTAGTCGCGGAGCGAAAATTCAATTGAAACAGATATTGGGAATCGGAGTAGTTTATGATTTTTAGAAAGTTGTAGTTTTACTCAAATAGCAATAAAAAAACCGCAGTCTGTATTGTCTCAGCTGCGGTTTTTTTTAATCTTTATTACCGAGGATTTTGCTGTAGAGAAGGGCTTTCCCATCTGTAAGCAACGACACAAAATGTGCAATATGCAAAAGACGCTCGTATAATGTATTTTTTTCTTGGTGATGTCTTTCTGGCAGCAACTTAAGCAATAGCTTGTCGTAATTGGTCATTGTCCCATCATATTGATTGTTGTAAGCTGTAATAAACACATCTAGCAAATGATTCAGAATTTGGTATCCTGTCAATTCTTTTTCGATCACTTCCTTGCTTTCATAAACATTTTTTGCACTCAAGTTTATGATGTCATCCATCTGAACTTTGTATCGACTTTTATCCATTAGTGAATATGGAAACTGACCAGCTAGTATTGCCGATTCATTTTCGACAAATATCTTAACTGCATCTTGAATTAAGCTTCCAATTGCAAGTGCCCTCAAATAACTAATTCGGTCTTCTTTGCTTTCTAGAATATTATATTTGCTTGAATCAATAGTGTCTTTTACAAGTTTGATCAGAAATTCTAAGGCATAGTCTTCAGAAACTAAACCTAGATTTATTCCGTCTTCAAAGTCGATAATGGTGTAGCAAATATCATCTGCTGCTTCTACAAGATAAGCAAGTGGATGTCTTTCGAAACCAATATCGTCTCCAGTTTTATTTGGAATTAATCCCAATTCTGAAGCTACTTCTTGGAAGAATACTTTGTCTGATTGGAAGAATCCGTATTTTTTGTCAGCGATATTTTTTGTTGGTTTCTTTGGCAAACTCTCTTTTGGATATTTCATAAAAGCGCCCAGGGTTGCGTATGTAAGACGAATACTTCCTGTGATTCCCGGTCTGCTACTTGTAAGTACCGAAAAACCATTTGCATTTCCTTCAAAATCACAGAGATCTTGCCACTGCTTTGCGGTAAGGCTGTCTTTGTATTTTAATCCTCTACCGATTGAAAAATACTCTCCAATTGCTTTTTCGCCAGAATGACCAAATGGTGGATTCCCTATATCGTGTGACAATGATGCTGCAGCCACGATTGCTCCAAAATCATTCATCTGATAGCCGTGAATTTCTTTTAAATACGGATATTTCTCAAGAACTTTCTTGCCTACAAGTCTGCCGATTGATCTTCCCACCACCGAAACTTCTAAACTATGAGTCAATCTTGTGTGAACAAAATCTGTCTTGGACAGCGGAATAACTTGCGTTTTGTCCTGCAAACTTCTGAAAGATGACGAAAATATAATCCGGTCGTAATCGACTTCAAAACCCAAACGAGTATCGTCTTCTTCTTTTCTAAGTCGTTTGTGTTTATCGCCTTGACGTTTTAAGGAGAGCAATTGTTCCCATTGCATCATAATCAGATTTTTATTGATTTATTTTTGCTCTTTCGGCTGCAATAATATTGTCTTTTACGACAGTGTATAAATGGTTTTTCGCTTCTGCAAAAGAGATATCGTAGATTCTATCCAGCTTTCGATATTCTTCAGGATATTTCTCAAGTAGATTACTGTAGTAAGTATCAAGAACCTCTATTGAAGGAGCAGTATACTCAATTAGCATTTCAAAACGGCGCGATAAAGCTTCGTCTATCATGTGCAATTGATTTGTTGCGGCAATCAAAACCGACTTAGCGGGAAAATTGTCGATGAGTTGCAAAATGGCATTTACCACTCGCTTCATTTCGCTATTGTCCTTATTATCGTAATCGCGAATTTGTCCAAGAGAATCAAATTCATCAAAGAATAAAACCGAGCGTTCGTAATTTGCTTCCTTGAATAGAGATTCTATATTCTTAGCAGTTTCGCCAAGACGTGAAGAAACAATCGTAGAAAGATTTACGGTAAAGAGTTTGCAATTAAGTGTTTGCGCAATTGCTTTGGCAGTCATCGTTTTTCCACAACCGGTTTTGCCGTGCAGTAAAATTTTATTTACTACTGGCAAATCATATTTCGCGAGAATTTCACGATGCTGATATTCATCAAGAAAACGTTTGATCTGAGTGGCAGCAGTTTCGTTAAAAACCACATCGTCCAACTTTATAACCGTTCTATCTTGAAAGAAGAAATTACTCATATCGTTTACTATTGAGCAGGCTTGTCGTTTGCCAAGAAAAAGTTACGAGATTTTTTGTTGTATTTATTGTAACTACGATCGCTAGGATTCACAATTACCGACTTGATATTGATCTCATCACCCACTTTAAAACTAGCTTCGGTGTACTGATAATCAAGCAAATATTCGCCGCAAAAGTAATTTCCTTCTTCGTCTTTTTCTATAATTCCTGTGTAAACTCCTTTAACTTCCATAATAGTAATTTTGAGGTGTAAATTTATAAAATTAAAACGTTCTTCTCTCATGTTATCACGACAATGTACAGCCCTGATAGGCGCATAAATCCCGGAGGCGAAGAATTTATTTTTTGTGCTTGCAGAAGAGCGAACAACGGAAGCTCCTTATGCAGGCAACAAAAAAAGATTCTTGCCGAGGAATTGCCGCAGATAGCAGGACAAGCTGCCAAAAAAAACAGCCATCAATTTCTTGACAGCTGCTAATTTTTGTAATATTATGTGCTTACGATCCGCACATATCGCAGTCGTCAGGCTCAGCATTTCGTGCCAAATCAATCATCGCTTTAAACTCATTCGCAGCAATCGCCTCGGCAACCGGAGCGGCTTTCTTATCATTATTTAAAGTGAATTTGATAGCATCTACAGCACTTTTTGTACGTAAGTAGTACATTCCAGTCTTAAGTCCAGACTTCCAAGCGTAGAAATGCATAGAGGTCAATTTAGCAAAATTCGCATCTTGCATGAAGAGATTTAACGACTGAGATTGATCGATAAAATAGCCTCTATGACGCGACATATCGATAATATCTTTCATACTCAACTCCCAAACTGTCTTATAAAGTTCCTTTAAATCTGCGGGAATATCAGCGATATTTTGGATAGATCCGTTGTGACGCATAATTTCTTGCTTCAAAGTTTCGTTCCATAATCCGCGCTCCACAAGATCTTCGAGAAGGTGCTTGTTGACGATAATAAACTCGCCAGAAAGCGTTCGTCGGATGTAAATATTTGAAGTATATGGCTCAAAAGCTTCGTTATTTCCAAGAATCTGAGATGTAGAAGCGGTAGGCATCGGCGCCACAAGAAGGGAATTTCGAACACCATTTGCAAGCACATCTGTACGCAAAGCCGCCCAATCCCAACGACCAGAAAGCTCCTCGTCTTTAAGTCCCCACAAATTGTACTGAAACTCTCCTTGCGAGATCGGCGAACCTTCGTAAGTGCTGTACGGCCCTTCCTCTTTTGCCAATTCCATAGAAGCGGTAACGGCAGCAAAATAAAGAGTTTCAAAGATTTCTTGATTCAATTTTTTAGCCTCATCACTTGTAAAAGGAAGTCTAAGCATAATGAAAGCATCTGCCAAACCTTGTACTCCCAATCCTACAGGACGATGACGCATATTTGAATTTTCGGCTTCTGGAACAGGGTAATAATTGCGGTCAATTACCTTGTTTAGGTTGCGAGTAACACGCTTTGTAACATCGTATAATAATTGGTGGTTGAAAGCACCATTTTCCACAAACATTGGAAGTGAAATCGACGCAAGATTACAAACTGCCACCTCATCTTTCGAGGTATATTCCATAATTTCAGTACATAGATTTGACGATCTGATTGTACCTAAGTTTTTCTGATTTGATTTTCTGTTCACAGCATCTTTATACAGCATATAAGGCGTACCGGTTTCTATCTGCGATTCTAGAATTTTCTCCCATAATTCGCGGGCTCTAATCGTCTTGCGACCTTTTCCTGCAGTTTCGTAAGATTGGTATAAAGTTTCAAATTCGTCACCGTGAACGTCGTAAAGTCCTGGACATTCGCTCGGGCACATCAAGGTCCAAGTTGTGTCTTCCTCCACCCTTTTCATAAATAAATCGGAGGTCCACATTGCAAAAAACAAGTCGCGCGCGCGCATTTCTTCTTTACCGTGATTCTTTTTCAGGTCAAGGAAATCAAAAATATCAGCGTGCCAAGTTTCGATGTAAATTGCAAAACTTCCTTTGCGTTTTCCACCACCCTGATCTACATAACGAGCAGTATCATTAAAAACTCTCAGCATCGGAACAATACCATTTGACGTTCCATTTGTACCACGAATATAGGATCCAGTCGCGCGAACGTTGTGAATAGAAAGTCCTACTCCACCCGCAGACTGCGAAATTTTTGCGGTTTGTTTTAGCGTATCGTAAATTCCGTCAATACTGTCGTCTTGCATTGCAAGCAAGAAACAACTTGACATTTGTGGTTTTGGCGTACCTGCATTAAACAAGGTTGGCGTTGCGTGTGTAAAATATTTCTTAGACATTAGATGGTACGTTTCTAAAACAGAATCCAAGTCATCTAAGTGGATTCCCACGGACACACGCATCAACATATGCTGAGGACGCTCTACAATTTTGCCATTTAATTTTAGCAAATAGCTACGCTCCAAAGTTTTAAATCCGAAATAATCGTAATTAAAATCACGATTGTACAATATGTGAGAATCTAGGAAAACCGAATTTTTCTGAATCACTTCGTACACCTCATCAGACAACAAAGGCGATTCTTGGTTTGTGCGAGGATTTACATAATTGTACATATCCGTCATCGTTTCTGAAAACGATTTCTTGGTATTACTGTGCAAATTTGAAATTGCAATTCTCGCGGCTAATTGTGCATAATCTGGATGAGAAATTGTCATCGCTGCAGCAGTTTCCGCCGCAAGATTATCAAGTTCAGAAGTGGCAACACCGTCATAAAGTCCTTCTATCACTCGCATTGCTACCTTTACTGGATCTACAAGGTCGTTGAGGCCGTAACACAGTTTCTTAATTCTATCAGTAATTTTGTCAAACATCACAGGCTCTTTCGTCCCGTTTCTTTTTATTACGTACATTTTTGTATATTTTTAAACCAGAAGACGATTCTGGTACATTTCTTTGTTTTTTGGAGCTTTATCCCGCTTTCCGCTCCAATCTCTATTGTTTTTTATCAAAAACAATAGAGATTGGAGCGGAAAGCGGGGCTAGGGCACTTTTGCTATAAAGCGATGAGACTTTCAGATATCTCGTTTTTCGAAATACTAGAAATCAGCGTCGAAAGTAATTTTTTGAGCTTCAGAATCTGTGTTCATTACTCCAGCTTTCTGATATTCAGCAACTTTCTTTTCAAAGAAATTCGTTTTCCCTTGAAGCGAAATCATATCCATAAAATCAAAAGGATTGGAAGTGTTGTAAACTCTTTCACATTCTAATTCGACAAGAAGTCTATCAGCTACAAACTCTAAATATTGGGTCATTAGCTTCGCGTTCATTCCAATCAAACTTACCGGAAGAGATTCCGTAATAAATTCTCTTTCGATACTAAGAGCATCGACAATTATTTCTTTAATACGAGATTTTGAAACTTTATTAATCAAGTGGTGATTGTGCAAGTGAACCGCAAAATCGCAGTGAACACCTTCGTCACGCGAAATTAATTCATTGGAGAAAGTTAGTCCTGGCATCAATCCACGTTTCTTTAACCAGAAAATCGAACAGAAAGCACCAGAGAAGAAAATTCCTTCTACTGCTGCAAATGCAATCAATCTTTCGGCAAATGATGGAGATTCAATCCACTTCAATGCCCAATCAGCTTTTTTCTTGATAGCTGGAAAAACATCAAGCGCTCGGAAAAGAAGGTCTTTTTCTGTATCGTCTTTTACATAAGTATCAATAAGAAGAGAATAAGTTTCTGAGTGAATATTTTCCATCATAATTTGGAAACCATAGAAGAATTTCGCTTCTGCATATTTCACTTCATTTACAAAGTTTTCGGCAAGATTTTCATTTACTATTCCATCTGAAGCTGCAAAAAATGCTAGAATGTGTTTTATAAAATATCGTTCGTCTCCGCTTAATTTCTCATTCCAATCTGAAAGATCTTGTGACAAATCAATCTCTTCGGCAGTCCAGAAACTAGCTTCCATCTTTTTGTACCAATCCCATATATCTGGATGCTTGATTGGAAAAATAACGAATCGGCTGTTGTTTTCTTGGAGAATCGGTTCTATCTGTGACATATGTATTTCTATTTTATTATGAACAATTTTTGCGATAATTATTGGCTTTCGCCTCGCAAAGATTGAAAATAAAAGCAATAAAAAAAATACTACTTATTCACAAATACGAGATAGTTTTAAACAATTTACATTTTAGAACTTTACTGAAAAGCAAATGGTAAATCGCTCTATAACAATAGAATGTGGAGAATAGGGATTTTGCTCGTGCTATAAAATAACACAAATTCTGGTAAGATTAATCAGAAAATTTAAAAGATTTTTCTACTTATTTTTGAGCTCTTCAGCCACTTTTTCAAGCTCCATATACCAATCTTCTCCAAAGCGTCTAACCAATGCTTCTTTGACAAATTTATATACAGGCACTCCTAATTCTTGACCAAGAGTACAAGCATCATCACAAATATCCCAACGGTCATAATTTACAGCAGCAAAGTCCGAAAAGTCTTTTACACGTATTGGATAAAGGTGACAAGAAACAGGTTTTTTCCAGTCTACCAATCCTTCGTTGTATGCTTGTTCTATTCCACAAAGAGCAGTGTCTTCATCAAATATCACATACGCACAATCTGCTCCGCCAATAAGTGGCGTTTCTAGTTCACCATCATCGCCAGTAATCCAAGTTCCTTGCGCTTCGATAGCAGCAATTCCTTCTGGACGTAACATCGCTTTTATTTTTGGATAAATATCTTCAAGAATTTTGGTCTCTTCAAGAGTGAGAGGTGCACCAGCATCGCCAGCAACACAACATGCACCTTTACAAGCAGAAAGGTTGCAAACAAATTCTTTTTCGAGGATTTCCTCAGATACAATTGTTTTTCCTAGTTGAAACATTTTGCAAAAGTACTCAATAACTGCTTCAAAACAAATAGCCTGAAAAATTTTATGATTACATAAATTTATAATCCTTTCTAGAAATTATTTTTGCCGACTTTGATAAACTTTTGCACTCCATTACCACATTATTCTTTTTATCCTTTAGATCTGTCATATCCATCTTCATCATCAGTCCAGGATCTTTTGAGTTAATTCCGTATATGATTTTTGCCAACTTAGTTTCTTTCTTGTCTCGGTTCATTCCATTGAGAGTCAAAGGGACATCATTTGTGAAGTAATATTTAATCAGATACTCTTTGTTTTTCATCTGCATTCCTTTGCATTTGTACCCAGCAATCACTTGATCAGGCAAAGATGACATTTCATAAACATCTAAATTATTATCTGCATCTGAACTATCATTTTTTGGAAGACTCATTGATTGACCGATTTTTGACCCTCCGGCTTCCATTAGAGTAAGCATCATTTCTCTATCAAAATCCATAATGATAAACATATCACTTTTGGCATCTTCTAAAACCATTCCTTGATAAGAGGCATTTGGCTGAAGAAAATAGGTCATCATCAGCGGTTTATTTTTCTCAGTCTGAATTTGCATATCGTACTTATAACTAAAATCGTAAGTAGCTGGCAAACTATTTAGGGACGCTTTAGATCCAGATTGGGTCTGAATATTAATAGGTGCTTCCAAAACTTTGTCAACAGAATTGTCTGTTTTTTGAATTACTTTATTTTCAATTTTCTGTTCGATTTTCTTTTGCATTCTCTTCCATAACTGATTTTGCGCGTAGGTATTTGTACAGTATACTATTAAAAATATAAGAATAATTAGCCTTTTCATAATCATTACATTTTGTGTTAATTCTGAATTTAACAAAGAAACTCCACAATAAACAATAATCTCGTTGAACTGTAACACATTGTAGGCGAAGACGCTACAACTTATTGATAATATGCAAATTAATATAAATTTGGCGCTTTTTGATAAGCGGAAATTCTACTTTTGCACTTTCAAAAAAAGAGATCTTATGAATGTAGTTTTTCAAGAAATTTTCACTGTTGCAATGGTATTATTTGCCGTAATTGATATTGTAGGCGGTGTACCTGTAATTGTAAGCTTAAAGCAAAAGCACGGAAAGATTGAATCAGAAAAAGCTGCAATTGCTGCTTGCATAATGTTAGTGACATTTCTATTTGTGGGGGAAGATCTTCTTAGCGTTATTGGCATCGATGTATACTCATTTGCTGTCGCTGGATCATTTGTATTATTTTTTTTAGCTCTTGAAATGATTTTAGGAATTACTTTGTATCGAGATGAAGAGACAAATTCAGCTTCTATTGTTCCGATCGCATTTCCGCTTATTGCGGGAGCGGGTACTTTGACGACCTTACTTTCATTAAAAGCGCAGTATCAAACCGTCAACATTTTGATTGCCATTATTCTAAACATTATATTAGTATATATAGTATTAAAATCTTCCTCAAAAATTGAAAAGGTTTTAGGTAAAAATGGATTGGGAATTATTAGAAAATTCTTTGGTGTTGTACTGCTTGCAATCGCTGTTAAATTATTTGCGGGCAATGTTAAAGCACTTTTTGTTTAAATGAAATTTAGTACTTTTATACCGTTTCAAAATTTTACCCAATGAAAATATTTACTTACATCCTTATATTTCTAGCCTTTGCGCTAATTGTTTTTAATATTACCCTTTTGGATTTTGATCATCTTACTGAGGGAAACAGCATGATTGCATTGATAGGAATTGCTGCAGCTTTCTGTGCGGTTTTCATTCTATTGATATTTAAAACTTCTGTTCAATTACAAGAAAAAATTAACGATAAATAATGTTCGACGTATTAATAATTGGAGGTGGTGCTGCAGGGGTGTCCTGCGCATTAGTTTTAGGATCAGCAAAAAAGCGCGCTTTCGCGAATGACAAAACTGTTGCAATTATATCGCATCAAAAAGCTTCTGCTCTACAAGATGCTGTTCTTAACAACGCCTACGGAATGCCACTTTATACATTAGGGTCAGAAACTTTGACTAATGGACTTCAGCAGTTGCAAGATGCTTATCCTCACATTACACAGATTGCAAAAGAGAAGGTAAGTAGTGTTTCTGGAGAATATCCATTATTTACAGTAACTACAAACAAAGGTACTTACCAAACAAAATCTATAGTGATAGGAGTTGGGAATTCTAATAGTTTTAATATTGATGGATTGCAGAGTTTTGTAATTCCACATACGAAGACCATTCCTGAGAAAAACAGAATTCAGCTTATTAACAATGACCATCAAGTTGCCGAGGGAATTTATGTAGCTGGAACACTTGCAGGTTGGCGTAGTCAGGTTGCAATAGCTGCGGGTAGTGGAGCTGCGGTCGCGACAGATATCCTTACTTCTTGGAATAATGGAATTGATACTCACAGCCACGATTCACTTCGCTAGTTTTGCAGATCTAAGTTTACCGCTTTGATCATTGCATCATTCTTAATGATAATTTGATAGTAACGATCTTCAGAGAATAATTGTCTAGCGAATTCTGCAGCGATAAAACTTTTTACAAAATCTTTATTCTTTTTTAGATTCATTCCGAAACCACTTTCTGCGAGATAACTATCAAAGGCTTTGTAAAACTTATCTGTTTTTGCCATTGCTTCAATAAATTCTTCAAAATTCATTCCTTTGAAATCAGATCGGTTTTTGTCTAGCTGCTCAAAAGCAAAGTGACCCATAATTCCAGACTGCATCAAATAACCAAGTCCCTCAAGACCGTGTTCTTTTTCTATTGGAACAAATATGTCTGGAACAATTCCCCCACCACCATAGACAATACGTCCATTTTTAGTTTTAAACTTTAAAGTATCGGCAACTTTAATGCTGTCTCTTTCATATAATTCACCGCTTTCAAACCTGCGATCGAATTCACTGTAATATTCTTCGACACCATTTACATAAGGCTTTTGAATAGATCTTCCGGAAGGAGTGTAATATCTAGCAACCGTAAGTCTCACTGCCGATCCGTCTTGAAAGTTCATCTCACGTTGCACTAAACCTTTTCCAAAAGAACGTCTTCCAACTATAATTCCCCTGTCATTATCTTGAATGGCCCCAGCAATTATTTCGCTTGCCGAAGCGCTGTTTTCATTTATAAGAATAAATAGTTTTCCTGTTTCAAATAATCCTCCCTTTGTCGCTAAAGTTTTGTCAGTACGTTGTTTTTTATTTTTAGTAAAAACTATCAACTCTCCTGCTTTCAGCAATTCATCTGCGATTTCATTGGCTTTCTCGAGATAGCCTCCCCCATTGTCACGAAGATCTATGACAAGATTTTCCATGTTTCGGTCAATAAGTTTTTGAAGCGCCGTTTTGAATTCGGTAGAAGTGGTTTCTGCGAATCGGTTAATCTTGATATAACCAGTTTTTGGGTCAATCATTTCGGCAACGTCAACACTTTTTATTGGAATTGTGCCCCGAGTCAGATCAATATTGAATGTTCTGTTTTCGGCTTTACGAAATATCTTCAGAAGCACTTTGGAACCTTCTTTTCCTTTTAATTTCGAAAAAAGACTATCCGTTGGTAATTTCATGCCGTACAACTGATCTTTATCAGCGAAGAGAATTCGGTCGCCAGCTTTAATTCCTGCTTTTGCCGAAGGGCCATCCTCTATCGTTTTGATAACCGCGACAGTATCTTTGTACATATAGAAATTAATTCCGATGCCGACAAAATCGCCCTTCATAGATTCGGCGGAAGCCTCAAATTCATCTGCCGGAATATAGACAGAGTGTGGGTCTAGTTTTTCGAGGATATTATTCACAGTAAGATCTACAATTGAATCTGTGTTTATCGTATCGACATACTCCGTTTCGATAAAATCTATGAGTTTATTTAGTTTATTCTTGTAACTATTTTTTTCTAAAACCAGTGAGGGACTAGAGAAATTGAGAAAACTTCCCAACAAGATACCAAAGGCAATGCTGGAAAAAACTATCAGAGGTCCAAAAATCCTACTCTTTTTCATTTAAACGTTCTCGTTCTCGTTAAGATCAATATTATCAACTTGAACACCGGCTCTGATTAAAAACTCTACACCAGACATGTCTTTATAACCAGACATATACACGACACGTCTTATTCCAGCCTGATGTATTAATTTACTACAATCTTTGCAAGGTGACATCGTAATATATAGCGTTGCACCATCACAGGACTGCGTAGACGAAGCCACTTTTAAAATAGCATTTGCTTCGGCGTGCAAAACATACCAATGCGTCTCGCCATTGTCATTTTCGCAAGTGTTTTCAAATCCAGATGGAGTCCCATTGTACCCATCAGAGATTATCATTCTGTTCTTAACAATAATCGCTCCTACTTTTTTGCGATTGCAATGTGACAACTTTCCCCACTCTTTTGCTATCCTTAGATATGCATGATCGTAACGAGCTGTTTTTTTTATATCCATTTTATTTCCAAATATCATTTTCAATAACCATCGGCAAGACTACGCCCATGACAAAAGCGGAGAGCACCAAAGTCCAATCTCTCTTATTAAATTTTGTAAAAGTCTGTACAATATACGAAAGCACTAAAACACACAGCACTATAATCACCTGCGCTGCTTCTATTCCTAAAGCAAACTCAAACAAGGGTAAAAGTTTATCTGTAGGAGTTCCACTTAATAGTGACTTGAAATATGTCGAGAATCCAAGTCCGTGTATAATTCCAAAAAACAAGGTGATAAAAATTATTACTGATTTGCTTTGAGGTTTGGCAGGTTTGCCACCGTTGAGTAATGTAAATAATGCTGTTGTCAAAATAGAAACAGGAATTAAAAATTCTACTAATACACTTCGGACGCTAATTATATTGTAGACATTTAGCAACATTGCTACCGTGTGACCCAATGTAAAAACCGTAACTAGAATTAAAATTTGCTTCCAATCTTTAAATAAAAATGGCGCTGTTAATGCAACGAGAAACAGTAAATGATCATATCCATTTATATCTAAAACATGTTTAAGACCGAGTTGAAAAAATATCCAGAATTCCGACATTTATAATGACTTATTAGTTGATTTTTAGGGACTGTAAACTTACGATTAAATTTTAAAATCTATCTGAACGAAGGTCTATTTCCATACGTTTTTTATCTTAAAATAACCAAGGCTGCTAAACTTTAGCAAAAACATTTTGACAGAATGTAAATCGAATTATATTTGCAAAATAAAACCAGAACATTATGTCATTTTCAGATCTTTTTAGCACTTCGTTTTCTTCAAGAAACCGGGGTCATTTCTCTGCAATAGTACGTGTTGCACTTGCTGATGGCAAACTTGCAGACGTCGAAAAAATATTTTTGGATCAACTTGCTCGTAGACTTGATGTCTCTGAGGAGGAATATGCCGAAATACTTGCTGATCCTTTAAAATATCCAATTAATCCGCCATATTTATATTCTCAAAGACTTGATCGTTTGTATGATCTTGCTCGTATGGTTTATGTAGATCGTGATTTGGGTGATAACCAAGTAAATCTTTTAAAGAAATTTTGCGTGGGCTTAGGTTTTACTCCAAGCAACGTAGACTATATAGTTGCAAAAGCTTTCGAATTAATAAAAGAAGAAGTTGATCTAGATACATTTATTTACGAAATGTCAAATATGAACAAGTAAAAAAGTGATCAATATAAAAAATGCCCGTGAAATTTAAATCTCACGGGCATTTTTATTAATATTCTTTTAATTACTGCTTTTGTGATGCAGCGATAAATTCTTCGGCTTTCTCCACCATATTTTTGCTTCCGCAAATAAGTGGTACACGCTCGTGCAATTCTTGAGGTTTTAATTCCAATATTCTCGTTACTCCATCAGTTGCTTTCCCTCCGGCTTGCTCCACGATAAATGCCATGGGATTACATTCGTACAGAAGGCGTAGTTTCCCTTTTTCGTTTTTAGAACTTTTTGGGTACATATAAATACCACCTTTTATCATATTTCTGTGAACATCCGCTACTAAACTTCCGATATATCGAGATGTATATGGACGATCACCTTCTTCTGATTGGCAGTATTTGATATAGTTTTTTATTCCTGGATGAAAATGAATATAATTTCCTTCATTAATACTGTAAATTTTTCCATCAGGAGAAAATTGCATATTTGGGTGTGAAAGATAGAAAGTACCAATTGCTGGGTTCAACGTAAATCCATTCACTCCGTGACCTGTTGTATACACAAGCATTGTCGAAGTTCCGTAAATAACATAACCTGCAGCTACTTGGGCAGTTCCAGGCTGAAGAAAATCTTCTTTTGTTACAGGACTTCCTGCAGGAGATATCCTTTTATATACAGAGAAGATAGTTCCTACAGAAACATTCACATCTATATTTGAAGATCCATCCAAAGGATCCATCAATACTATATATTTATTGCTGTGACTGTTATCGCTACCTGCAACAGTAATAAAATCATCATTTTCCTCTGATGCAATTCCGCACACTATTTCACGGTTGGTAAGTGTCTTTATAAAAACTTCATTAGCATAAACATCAAGCTTCTGCTGATCTTCTCCTTGAATATTAACTTGCCCAGCAGCTCCAGTAATATCTACAAGCCCCGCTTTATTTACTTTATAATTTACCACTTTGGCGGCAAGCCTAATAGCATTCATAATACGTGATAATTCACCCGACGAATATTTAAATTCCTCCTGTTTTTCGATAATAAACTCACCTAGAGTTCTACTGCGATCTGCCATAATGATACTAATGTGTTTGTAATTTTACAAATATCGCTTTTTTTGGTAAAATGCCCTCTTTATTGCTTGATAGTTTTTGGTATTTGTATATTTGTTTTTTACAATTTAGCGAAAGCTATAAATAAGCAATTTTATGATTATCAGAAAAGCTCGAGAGAAAGATATGGACTCTGTCTTAGAACTTATTAAAGAATTGGCAGTTTATGAAAAAGAGCCAGAAGCAGTAATTATTACTGCTGAAGATTTGAAACGTGACGGCTTTGGTGATGATCCTTTATTTTATTGTTATGTCGCTGTCGAAGATGGAACTATTGTAGGAATGGCACTTTACTATTACAGATATAGTACGTGGAAAGGCAGAACGTTGCATCTTGAAGACTTGGTAGTACGTGAAAATCAGCGAGGATCTGGAATTGGATTTGCATTGTATTCTGAAATTATAAAAACTGGATTTGAAGATAATGTGCAGCGTATTGAATGGAATGTCTTGAATTGGAATACTCCAGCAATCGAATTCTACAGAAAATCTGGAGCGGCAGTATTTGAAGATTGGATGGTTGCCCAAATGAATAGAGAGCAAATGGAACATTTTGTAACGACGCTATAAATGAGAGTTTTTAAATTTGGAGGAGCATCTATCAAGGATGCAGAAGCGGTCAGGAATATATACGGTTTATTACAAGTAACAGGTCATAGCGATGTATTGTTAGTGATTTCGGCAATGGGCAAAACGACAAATGCTATTGAAGACATTATTAATAATTATTTCGAAAAATCGTCAGCTTTAAATGCATCAATTCAAGAGGTCAAGAAATATCATAATGAGATTCTTCTAGATTTATTTGAAGATGAAAAAAATCCCGCTTTTGCTGCATTGACAAACTTATTTGATGAAATGGAATTATTTCTTCAAAACAACAAATCTCCAAATTACAATTACGTTTATGATCAATTGATAGGATATGGCGAATTACTTTCGACTGCAATCCTGACAAATTTCTTTTCACATAAGCAAATTGACACCAATCTTTTAGACGTTCGTCAGTTTATAAAAACCAATTCCTCATTTCGGGAAGCTGAAGTTGATTGGGATTTAACGCAGAAAAATATTTCGAAAATAAAAGTTCGAGCGACTTTAAATATCACTCAGGGTTTTTTGGGCTCTGACGAGAATAACTTTACAACCTCTTTGGGTCGAGAAGGGTCTGATTATACGGCAGCAATTTTCGGTTATTGTCTAAATGCCGATAGCGTTACAATTTGGAAAGATGTCCCTGGAGTAATGAATGCAGACCCACGGTATTTTGAAAACGCAGTCTTATTAGATAATATTTCTTATCGCGAAGCAATTGAACTTGCATTTTACGGAGCAACAGTGATTCACCCGAAGACATTGCAACCTTTGCAAAGAAAAGAAATTCCTCTTTATGTAAAATCATTTTTGCAGGCTACTTTACCTGGAACAAAAGTCGGAAAAGGAACTGATTTACATCCTTTAGTTCCATGTTTCATAGTGAAGAGAAATCAACTTCTTATTTCATTATCCTCACTAAATTTTGCTTTTATAATGGAAGAAAACATTAGTGAGATATTTGCATTATTGCACAAGTATAAATTAAAAGTGCATTTGATTCAGAATTCTGCCATAAGTTTCTCAGTATGTTGTGACGATACTTATGGAAATTTCGAGAAATTAAAGACAATTCTCTCAAGTAAATTTAGTGTCACTTACAACGTAAATGTGTCTTTGTATACTATTAGACATTTTGATGACATTGCGGCAAATTCGATTACGGAAAACAAAAAAGTTCTGTTAACCCAAACTAGTAGAGAGACGATTCAGATTGTGGCCGTAACTTAACTCTAGCTCAAAAAAGTTTTTTTGAATAAGATTATTCTGCACAATGCTCACTGCCAATACTTTATATCGATATAATGTAGAAGCTTATAATTGCTGCTTAAAATAACAATGAAATCTAAAGAATTAAAGTTAATTAACATTTATAAGGGATAAAAAGCTGATGCACTTTGAGCAAGTTCCAATACTTTTTCATAGTTTTGGAAAATCTATTATAATTTATCACACGATAAAACTAATTAACTTTCAATTTATGAAAAAAATTACTCTATTACTTGCGAGTTTATTTGTGACACTTACAGCAAGTGCGCAGCTTCCTGACGGAACTATTGCTCCCAATTTCACTGCAACAGATCTTAACGGAAATGTTCACACATTATCTGAATATCTAACTGCTAATAAAACAGTTATTTTATACATATCTGCTACTTGGTGTGGGCCATGTTGGAACTATCACAGTTCTGGTGCTTTAAATGACTTATACAGTTCATATGGTCCTGATGGATCTGATGAAGTTGTTATTCTTTTCGTTGAAGGAGATAATACTACAACTATTGCTGATTTAAACGGAACAGGACCTAAAACTTTAGGCGACTGGGTTACTGGATCTAAATATCCAATTATTGATAGTAGAGCAGTTGCTCAGCAATATGCTATTACCTACTACCCAACAGTTTACAGAATTTGTTCTGATGGAATAATCAAAAACATTGGTGCACTAAGTCCAACTAGCTTAAGAGCAAGCATTAATTCAGGATGTGACATCTCTTTAGAAGGAGTTCAAAATAATGCATTTGCACTACCAACTGAAAATGGAATTTGCTCAACTAACTCGATTCTTAATGCAAGAGTTAAAAATCTTGGAGAGAATGTAATTACTTCTGCAACTATAGATTTGAAAGAAGATGGAGTTGTGGTAAGAACTGCCAACTATACTGGAAACATTAATAGATTTCAGACTAAAGATGTTCCTTTTGAATCATTTAACTTTAATGAGACAAGCACTTATACAACGACAATTAATAACATTAATGGAGCAACACCTTTTAATCCTGCTGAAGTAGTTGCAGAAGCTGAAATGGTTTTAGCAAAATTAGTTCCTTCAGAAGTTACTATAAAAGTTTACACCGATGCTTTCCCAAAAGAGATATCTTGGAACATTAGAAACTCGGCAAATGTAATTGTTGCAAATGGTGGCCCTTACTTAGGTTTACCTGGAAGCGTTACTCCTGGTGGAGTTGATGGAAATACTACAAAGGTTCATGATGTAACTCTTGCAGCTGATGATTGCTACTCTATTGAATTGAAAGATCTTTATGGCGATGGATGGAGTGCTGGAAATACTCAACATGGATTAGAAGTATTTAACGGTGATACTAGCATTTTGCTTATAGATGGAGAATTCAATGGCAAATCATTGAAAAAAAGCAATGCAATAACAACTACAAATTATCTTGGTGTTGCAGATTCTAACATTACCAAAATAAATCTTTACCCAAACCCAACTACTGGTATTGTTCAAATCAACACTTTAGAAACTGTAAAAATTACTGTAGTTGATATGCTTGGAAAAGTAGTATACGAAAATGCTTCAGTTGATGCGCAAACACTAATAAACCTTTCTTCTTTTCAAAAAGGAATTTATGTTGCGAAAATCATAGGCGAAAACACAACACAAACAGAAAAAATTATCTTAAACTAATAAAATGAAAAATATTCTATTAGCAGTTATCTGCTTTACCAGTTTCTCTGCTTTCTCTCAAATCACATTATCTACTGATGGAGGCGAAACAACAATTACTGATGGTCAACAATATACTGCAACCTCGCTGCAAATGCCGGGCAATTACCTTCCTCTGCTTATTAGCAATGGTTTTGATTATGACGTTAATATACAAGTAAGAGTTGTAAGTATTGAGAATCATGCTGGTTCAGGATTGCAATTATGTGTTGGAACTCTATGTTTTGGAACTGTTTCAGCTGGCACTGCATATCCTACCGTGTTACCGAATACGCTTATTGAAGCAAACGATTCAAATCTTGCTTATAATGATCACTTCAGATTAGATGTGGCTGGAATTGATCCTGCACTTCCAGTAGTTTATAATTTTCAACTTATCCAGATAACTCCTGAAGGTGTACAAACTGCCGTAATTACTAACTTTTCTTTCAAATATATGCCAGCTTTAGGAGTTAGCAACAATGATCTAGCGAGTGTTGGTGTAGTTTTAAACAACACTATCGCTACGAACAGCCTTCATATTGACGCTGATGCACAAACACAGATGAGCATTGTAGATATGAACGGTAAAATTGTTGGAAAACAAACTTTAGGTTCGGGATCTAATACTGTTAGTACTTCAGGTTTTGCTGCAGGAATTTATATGGCTAGCTTCACAAATGAAAAAGGTCAAAAAGCTAAAGTAAAATTTGTGAAAAAATAAAGTTTTAAAAAATTTTTCATTTTTAAATATTTTAAAAAGTCGTCTATAATCGGACGACTTTTTTTTGTATCAAAATCTCGCCTTAGAGCTTTAGAAAAACACACTACATTTGTGCTATTGACGTTATATAAAATATGTTGAAAACGAGTTTCCTTTTATTTCTTTTGTTGAGTTTTACTGCGCTCTTTGCACAGGAAACAAAAACTTACACTACTCGTCATAAATACGCTATTTCTGAGATCATAAAAATTGACAGTAATGTTTTAAACAAAAGCAACTTAAAAATCTTCGATTCTAATAATCAACTTTTATCTCCTGCTGATTATAGTGTAAATAAGATCACAGGGGAGATTATATTTGACGCCTCCAAAACTGCAAGTGATAGCATCACACTTACACTTACTCAATATCCCGAATTTCTAACTCGAATTTATAGCATTTATGACAATCCTCAGATAATGGACAATGCGGTAACCGAATCTAAACTATACCAGATACCACAAGAAAACACCAAGAAATTCGTCCCTTTTGACGGACTTAATACTGTGGGGAGCATCAGTCGAGGTATTACAGTGGGAAACAATCAGAGCGCTGTAGTTAATTCCAACCTAGATCTACAAATCACAGGGAAAATTTCAGAAGATGTGACTCTGAAAGCTTCATTGCAGGATAGTAACATTCCTTTGCAAGAAGGAGGCTATAGCCAAAAACTAGATGAGTTTGACCAGATCTTTATTGAGCTAGCGAGCAAAAATTGGACAATACGTGGGGGCGATTTATTTCTAGAGAATCGAAGCTCAACATTTTTAAACTTTAATAAGAAAGTTCAAGGTGTTTCTGCCAACTTTAATTTCGGAGACGAAGATGGGAAGACTTCAATTTTTAGTAGTGCTGCTCTCGTTAAAGGGCAATACGCAAAAAGTAATTTCACTGGGCAAGAAGGCAATCAAGGACCGTATAAACTCAAGGGAAGTAATGACGCACTATATGTATTGGTGATTTCAGGATCTGAAAGAGTTTACGTTAATGGCGTGCAGTTGCAACGAGGTGAAAATAACGATTATATCATTGATTACAACGCTGGTGAAATCACTTTCACTACCATCTTTCCGATAAATTCAGATATGAGAATTACGGTAGAATATCAATATTCAGATCGAAATTATACACGCCTGCTTGCCTACGCTGGCGCATTACATGAACGTAAAAAATGGAGTATGGGTGCTTATGTATATTCTGAAAACGACATTAAAAATCAGTCGTTGCAGCAAAATCTTTCAGAAGAACAAGCACAAATCCTCGTCACAGCAGGAGATAATCAAGATATGATGACAGCACCTTCTGCTTACATTGACAGTTATTCGGCAAATAAAGTATTATATGAAAAGAAGGTCATTGACGGAATCGAAATTTTTGAATATTCGAATGATGAAACGGCCGAACTTTACAATGTGCGCTTTTTATTAGTTGGAGCAAATCAGGGGAATTATAAACTTGAAAGCACTACGGCCATTTCTAAAATATATAGTTTTGTAACTCCAATTAACGGAATTAGACAAGGGAACTATGAACCAATTACTAGATTAGTTCCACCAAGTAAACTGCAGATTGCTACCATTCAGGGCAGAGTTGAGCCTAGCAAAAACACCGATATTCGTTTTGAAATGGCAGCAAGCAATAATGATTTAAATTTATTTTCAAAACTTGACAAGGATGACAATTTTGGTTATGCCGCAAAACTCGACGCGAGTCAAAGATTTAGAGTAGGGAATCAGCGTGCAACCACTTTTGTTAACTACCAATACATTGGAGATGATTTCCGCACTGTGGAACGCCTTAATAATATCGAGTTTGATCGTGATTGGAATAGTCTTAACGCGCGAGGAGATCAGAGTTTACTTGTCGCCGGAATAAATATACAGTTTCAAAAATTGGATAGTATACCAATAGGAACAGCCGAATACAAACTTGAAAAATTAGATTTTAAGGATACTTTTTCCGGAGTTCGTCAGCTAGCAAGAGTCGATCTAGCTTTAAGTAATCTCCGAATAAAAGGAGAAACAAGTTTCCTGAAAAGTGATGAGCAATTACAAGAATCTACCTTTAATAGAGGTTGGGCAGTTGCAAAATATCATTTCAAAGAGAAAAACTGGGTTGGAGTCAGCGGACGGTTTGAAGACAACTTACAACGTGATAAAGCAAGCGGCGTGCCTTTGGCCTTGAGCCAAAAATTTACGGAATTCGGAGGATTATTGGGTCGTGGAGATAGTACCGCAGTTTATGGCGAAATAGGTTTCTTAAGCCGTGCTACCGACAGCATTCAAAATCAAATTCTGCAGCAAGTAACAAAATCAAATTCGTTTTATTTGAAGTCGCGACTAATTCAGAACGACAAAACAACTTTAGCAGCGTTTTTTAATTACAGAACTTTAAAATACACAGATCCTTTACTGAAAACAGAGGACGCTTTAAATAGTAGAATTATTTATAACGATAGATTCTTTGATCAAATGATTCAAATTTCAACTACTTACGAAACAAGTTCGGGAAGCATACCTCAACAAGAATTCACGTATCTTGAAGTTGAGGCGGGACAAGGAGTGTATGTATGGAACGACTACAACGGAAATGGAATTCAAGAGTTGGAGGAATTTGAAGTGGCACCTTTTCAGGATTTGGCAAAGTTTATTCGAATCTTTTTGCCTAATCAAATATATTTGAAAACACATCAAAATAAATTTTCGCAATCTGTGACATTAAATCCAAGTCAATGGCAAAATAGTGAAGGAATCAGAAAGATATTATCACTATTTTACAATCAAACATCGTTTATAATTGATAGAAAGATCAAACGTACTAAAACATCATTCGATCTCAATCCCTTTGGATCTGGAGGCGAGGATTTGCTTGGCAATAACGCAAATTTTAGAAATAGTCTTTATTACAATCGAGGTAAGCAAAAGCATTCTGTTACTTGGACTATTTTAAACTCGACTGCAAAAAACTTGCTTTCAGTGGGAGCAGTTGAAAATAATAATCGCTCCCAACAGCTACAATATACTCATTTGCTAAAAAAATATTGGCTTTTAAATTTAGGACTGCAGCACAATTATTCTTCTGTAACTTCAGATAACTTTGACCAGAAAAACTACGAAATAAGAAGTGACTACTTTCTACCAAAGGTTTCTTATATCTTTTCTAGAAATGCAAGTCTAGATGTTTTTTATGAGTTGAGAAAAAAGGAAAATCAGATTGGAAATAGAGAAACGCTTTCGCAAAATAAGCTCGGAACCTCTTTCAATTACAGCAGCAATCAGAAATTTACGATGAGCGGAAGTTATGCTTTTTTGAGCAATGATTATGATGGCGAAGCAAACTCAGCAGTTGGTTTTCAAATGCTGGAAGGTCTTCAATCCGGCAAAAATAGTGTTTGGCAATTGCTATTACAGCGAAACATTACTCAATATCTAGATGTAAATGTAAATTATCAAGGAAGAAAAAGTGAGACAAGCAAAGCGATTCATACAGGCAGCATACAATTACGTGCATTCTTTTAAGAGAAAATTAGTTCGCTGTAGATTTTTTACGTCTAATTAAAACCTTATATTTGAACTCATTAAAAATAAAAACATGGCAATTAATAGAAATTTAGCTCTTATAGTAATCGCTTCGATCGCATTATATTCATGCAAACAAGATTTACAACCACAGGACAGTCCAATGGACGAAAGTGCAGCGATTACAGAAGCTACGCAAGATCCTGATGGAGATATGATACAACTACAACCAACAGGGCAACCACAAGCGCAGCCACAAGATATGGCTTCGCCACAGATGCAACCACAACAAGCACCTGTTAGTAAAGTTGCTCCGGGAATGAATCCTGCTCACGGGCAGCCAGGACACAGATGTGACATTCAAGTTGGTGCACCATTAAACTCACCAGCAGGCAAGCCAGCTGCGCAACCAATAACCACACCTGTTCAGCAATCATTACCAGGCGCGCCTTCAATCTTGAACGCACCGACGTCTAATACAGCAGTGGGAATGAATCCTCCGCACGGACAGCCAGGTCATAAATGTGATGTGGCAGTAGGAGCTCCATTGTAAAATTTCACTTTTTAAAAATAAAAGCCCATTTTGAATATTTTCAAAACGGGCTTTTATTTTTTAAAGAATTTAAATAATGGAAAAAGCAAAAAAATCTAAATAAATGAAATATATCTAAACAATTGAAAAGATTGAGATCTTAAATGAACTAGAAAAAAGGCGGAGATTGACACTACCTCTCCCTCCCGCTCTTTGATCTCCACAACCGAGTCGAATGCTTTGTCGGTAACTTCTATCATCAAACAGTTTAGAATTCCTACTTGAGGGAATTCAACTTTATATCTAGCTAAAAATAATTATGAATTGAAACGCTAAGTATTTGGCGAAAGACGAGAAATCTAAATAATTGAAAAAGCAAAATAATCGAAAAGATAGAATGCTTACATAAACTAAAAATAGGGCGGAAATTCACAAGAAAATTTCCCATCCCGCCCTTCGGGCACCCCTCCTCCGAGGGGAAGGCTTTGATTGTAAATTTGTCATCAAAGAATTTAGAATTCCTAATTGACTGAATTCAACTTTATATCTAGTTAAAAATAATAATGAATTTAAACGCTCAGTATTCCTCGAAAGCCAAAACAATCAATTCTATAAGAACGCGAAAACCCTAATTGAAAGAGTACAATTAGGGTTTGAAGTGGAGAATATCGGATTCGAACCGATCACCTCTTGCCTGCCAGGCAAGCGCTCTAGCCAAATGAGCTAATCCCCCAAAACCATCGCAAATATAGAATTAAATTTTTAGAATGTTGTATTTAGAGATAAAGATAATCCAGTGCTTTCTTCTACATATCTGCAAACTCCACCCACGCAAACAAGGCCGCCACGTTGACGTCCGTACGCTAAAGCTACACGAGTAGAACCTTTTCTGAAGGCACCTCCAAAATTGTAATAATGCGTTTGATCTGCCTCAATATCATTTCCGTAATTGTACATATCCATCGCATAGATCGAGTACTTTGAGTTGATATTGAATTCAGCCGTTGCACTAGCCCAGTCTTTCTTATCTGAATCGGCCCACATATGCTCACCCACCAATCGAAGGGACTGATAAGTTGAGAATCTGTAAGTAGCTTCGGCAGCAAGAATATTAGTTTTTACCAATCCTGAAGTCTCTTCTATTAACTTTTTGTCGTAGTATTGATTGATATAAGCTATCGATCCATTAAAGTCTTTGCTGAATTTCTTTGAAATTTCAATATTGTAATCAGAGAAATATTTCTTCCCAAATCCGAAGAAATCTGTGTCGTATCCTTTTGGATTGTTTACATTAAAAGTTCCTCCTAATGCATTCCAATTTGAAGCATTAATCGCAACTTTTGTTCCATATTTTCCTCCTAGTTTTGTTCCTCTAGCAAAATCGTAGTAAAAATCTATCTGACCTCCAATTTCACCCGTTTTTACAAGAGAAGCATCTGTCAGAATAACATTTGGCTGTGCTTGGTAAACGTAAATATTAGAAAGATTAAAATGGTGTTGCTTTGTAAGACTTGGCACAAAGTTCATCACTTTATCGTTGTAAGCATTTCCTTTTGCATCTCGTTCTGAGAAAAAACTCATATTTTCTATTCTTCTAAAAGTCGCGTCCATTCCAAAACCTTTCTGAGAATATCCAGCATTAAATAAAAGCGCTGAACCTGGTTTTACAAACTCATTATCGATTTGTCCCTGTACTTGAACAATTGCATCATCCGTTTTGTAATTATACTCCGAAGTGAAATAGAAAGAATTATGAGCAAAACCCAGACGAGCCGCATAACCGTCAGTTGCGTTTTTGAAATTAGGATCTATTATGTCAGTTTTTTCATCACGACGAATAAAACTTCCACCGATAGACAAATCTGTAGTTTCAAATTTTAAAACATCACCGATATTAAATTCGATATCAGATCCAAAAATGTCAGAATTTGCAACATCAAAACCTGAACGTTGACGACCATAAACACCTTTAATAGTAAGAAAGTCTGCTGGCCTAAAAATTACACGTCCACCGCGAAGCGCATTATTAATACCCAATGCACGGTCTTCCCAACTTCTGAATAGAATTCCACTTCCAAACTGCTCGTAAAAATATCCAGCAGTTATATCTACTTGATCATTTGCATAGCGTAAGAAATAGGTAGCAACATTGGTATGTTCAAATTTCGGATTATAATTTAGTAAAGCGTTCTCTTCGTAAGCTTCCGCTTGAATTCCTGCAGACCAGTTTTTGTAAACGTAGTTTAAGAATAAGTAATTATTAGAACGAACCGGATCTTCGGGGTGCGAAATATCGATTCCTTTATCGTTGAGATACCATTGAGAGTTGGATTCAAATCCTCCAAAAAAGTTTCCTCTGTCAACTTTTGGCGCGCTAATAGTATCAGTTTCTTGTGCAAGTGTTGTTAGGGAAAAGGTCACACAAAGACCTAATAAAAATTTTTTCATCGCTGTATTATAGAGTCTTCAATTTTTCGAATAATTCAATTTCACTTCCTGGAGAGTACCCATTTTGTACATGTACTATTTCTCCATTCTTTACAACGATAGTGTAAGGAATATTTACGATTGAAAGTGCTCTTTTAAACGCTTGATTATTATCCAAAAGTACATTGTAAGACCAACCTTTACCATTAATCATAGGTTTAACACGCTTAGCAGTACGAGAATCATCAGTAGAAACAGCAATGATTTCCATGTTTACTTGCTCTTTCCATTCATCTTGTAAATCATTGATCTCTTCTAATTCTTGAATACAAGGTACACACCAAGTAGCCCAAAATGAGTAAACATACAATTTGTCTTTCTCCGCAAAATCTTTCTGAAGTGAGAATTTTTTGCCGTCAAGGTTAGGTAAAGTTAGATCTGGAAGTTGTTTTTGAGAAAACATTGATGTGCTAGCAAGAAGCACTAATAGTAGTAATTTCTTCATTGGTATTGTTTTATATGCAAATAAATGCAATTTCCGAGCCAAAATAAAACTTTATTTACTTAATTTGCAACTAAATATAAAAATATTAGAAATGAAAAATATCAAAATGTCTTTAACTCTGGTGGCATTTTTGGCGTTGTTTAGCTCTTGCAGTGATACAATTGTCAACGTAGGAGAGGAAAGCACTGGCCCGGTCAATGACTCAATTACGAGTGGTTATTTTACAAAACGAGTATTAATTGAAGATTATACTGGAACTTGGTGCGGTAACTGTACACGAGTGGCACTTTCTATCGAGCGAGTTTTAGACAAAACTGACAGAGCAGAAATTGTAGCTATACACAACGGAGATGATCCTTACCATTTTGATGGAATTGGACCGCTTCGTAATTTAATATATCCAGGACTTGCAGATTTGCCACTGCCAACTTCCCGTCTTAACCGAACAGTGGTTTGGAAATTTCCAGAAACATCGAATGTGCAGCAAGCAGTAGATTTAACAGGATATAACTGTGGTCTAGGTCTTGGCATAAATTCTACTATGAGCGGGCAGAACATCGATCTAAATGTAAAAGTAAAATTTGCTGAAGATTATCAAAATTTGAGATTAGTTGTTTATTTATTAGAAGACAATCTTAACTACTTCCAAGTGAATTATACAAGTTCATATTATGGTGGAATCGATCCAATTCCGAATTATGATCATGATAATGTTGTTCGATCTACAGTGACGAATATTATGGGAGATGCGATGGGGACATCATTTGCAGCAGGTAGCACATTTGAAAGATCATTTTCAGTTACTGTTCCAACAAGTGTAGAAAACTCGGCAGATATCAGATTTGTAGCATTTGTTGTTGGAGAAGATAATAAAGCAATCAACGTGAGAAGCGCGAGCATAAATCAGTCTCAGCCATTAGAGCAAAATCCATAATACGGGATACCCGTAAGTTTAAAAATGAAGAAATTTGTGATTATTAATTATCTTATTGCTTTATAGTAAAAACATAAAATACTTAGTAGAAACTAATTATAGAATTTTTCAAGAAGCCCGCAGTAAGTTAGTTACTGCGGGCTTTTTTTATAAGAAAATTGCTTAGATTTGAAGTATCAAACAATTTGACATCCAAAAATGCTAAAGCAGTTTTTAAATTTAAAATTATCTCAGAAGTTATCTCCACAGCAAATACAGCTGATGAAGTTAATTCAACTTCCTACGCAGGCATTTGAGCAACGCATCAAAGAAGAAATGAATGAAAATCCAGCGCTAGAGACTGGAAAAGATGAAGATGAAGAAGATGAATTTGAAAATGACGAATTCAGCAACGAGGAGTTTGATGATTATGATGAATTTGAAAGTGATCGAATCGAAGCCGAAGATATTAACATCGATGAATATCTAAGCAATGACGAAACGCCCGAATACAAACTTCAGGCAAATAATTATAGCGCTGACGACGAATTAATTTCCAGTCCACTCGCCTCTCCAGTAACTTTTCATCAAGATTTACTAAATCAATTAAATACATTTATTCTTAGCGAAGATGAGCGAGCCATTGCCGAATTTCTTGTGGGAAGCATAGACGATATGGGCTATATCCGTCGCAGCCTTCAGGAACTGGTGGATGATATGGCATTTACGCAAGGAATCTATACCGATGAAGATATCGTGAATCGCATATTGCAAATTGTGCATCAGCTAGAGCCTTCTGGTGTAGGAGCACGAGATTTGCAGGAATGCCTTTTACTTCAGTTGAAGCATAAGACACCCACTCAATCGATAGAGCTTGCAACAGATATCTTACAAAATAACTTTGATGCTTTTACAAAGAAGCACTATGAAAAATTACAGCAACGTTACAACATTTCTCTAGACGGTCTTAAAAGTGCGGTTGGCGAAATTGAAAAATTAAATCCAAAACCTGGAAATTCTTTTACCGGAAACAATAAAATGATAGAGCACGTCGTTCCCGATTTCGCAATCAGAATTGTGGAAGGAGAACTAGAGCTTACGCTAAATGGCCGAAACGCCCCTACTCTACACGTGTCAAAAGATTATCAAGATATGATGCAAACCTATAAAGTTTCTGCAGATAAATCAGATTCGCAGAAAGATGCGGTTCAATTTATCAAACAGAAATTAGATTCTGCAAAATGGTTTATCGAAGCAATCAGACAGAGACAAGAAACACTTTTTGTAACGATGAATGCTATTATGCACTATCAACAAGAATATTTTCTTGAAGGTGATGAAACCAAATTGAAACCCATGATCTTAAAAGACATCGCTGACATGGTAGGGATGGATATTTCGACAATTTCGAGAGTTGCAAATTCAAAATATGTGGATACACCTTATGGAACGAAGCTTATTAAAGAATTTTTCTCTGAAGCGATGAAAAATGATCAAGGTGAAGATGTTTCTACTTTGGAAATTAAAAAAATACTTCAGAATATTATTGAGGCCGAAGACAAGAAGAAACCATATCCTGACGATCAACTTGCGGATTTATTGAAAGAAAAAGGATATCCTATTGCGCGACGCACAATTGCAAAATATAGAGAACAGTTAGATATTCCAGTTGCGAGAATGCGTAAAAAAATATAGGAAGAGAGAAAGTATGCTAAAAAAGATTCTACCCATATTTTCCTATTTCTTCCATCCACTTTTTATCCCGCTATTAGCGATACTATTTTACTTTCTCGTTTCTACAAATTCTCTGACAACATCAGAGCAATTGCTGATTTATATTCAAGGAATAATCTTCACGATTATCCTTCCAGTTTTATGTTTCCTATTTCTTAAGTCGATAAAAAAAATCGATTCAATTATGCTTCCCACTTTGTCGCAACGCAAAATACCGTTGCTGATTCAGTCAATATTATTCTTTGTGCTTATTACACAAGGAAATATGTTTGTATATATTCCGGGATTGTATTACTTCTTTTTAGGATGTTTTATAAGCACACTCCTTGCGCTATTTCTAGTGTTGATAGAAATTAAGGCGAGCTTGCACATGGTAGGAATTAGCGCTTTAGTTGGTTTTTGCATTGCAATGAGCATCTATACCCAGCGGAATATGCTTTATGAAATTTCGTTGTTATTTTTCCTAAACGGCCTCGTGGGTAGTTCTCGCTTGTATATGAAAGCGCATACGCCACAAGAGTTGTTTGCAGGCTTTTTGGTTGGATTTATTCCGCAGTTATTCTTAATTCCTTTTATTTTTCTATAAAATATAGAATTGCAGACCAAGACTAAGGACTGTTAAGTCGATTGGATTTCCGTTTAATTCTGCATCGCTAAAAATCGGATTGATCCCGTATGAAACTTTAAAGTTCCAGGTATTATAACCTAAAGCTGTATATACGGTGTATTGAATATTACTTATGTCAGGATTGTTCTTGTAAACAAATGTGCCTTGCGACCCATCGTATTTAGAAACATCATAAAAAACATATCCTACTTTAAAACCTGTATAAACTCTCCAAAATTTATGACTTTCAGCATTTGAAGTTCGCCATCTTACTTCGACAGGAACTTCAATTGCATGAGTATGAATTTTATTTTTGTTAAAAGATGCAGCTGGGTCAATGGTAGAATAAGAATAAATATTATCTGTTTTGCTCACTAGAATATTTTGACTGTAATTCTGAAACGAGTAACCTAAACCTGCTGCAATAGAAAAATTACGACGCTCATTAATTGGCATATCACGCAAAAATCCTCCAGTTATGCCGTATGATATTTTATTTTGTCTAATTCCGTCGTTGCGATTTTGTAGTAAATTATAAGAAATCCCTAAATAAAATTGATCTTCCCTATATAATGAATCAATTGCTGAAAAGTTTGGAATTGTATCCTGAGCAAAGACCGCAGAGCAGACAAATAATAAAAACATGTGGTAATATTTCATCGATAGGAATATTTACGAATAATTTGAAAAAAAACTTCTCAACAAAAGTACCAAAATCTACTGGCAAAGCCGAAAAAATTATTGGCTAACTCTATCATTATACTTTTACTAACTATGAAAACTCAAAAACCTAGAAATGAGAGCAATTACGAAATTCCAACATTAGTTCTGCATTGACTATTTAACATTTTAATTCTATCCAAAACCTTACTTTTGTGAAATATTATAAAAACAACACATAAATTTAATTATTATGAAAAAACTTTTACTCTTTGTAAGTTTTGCTTGCTTAATCGTAAGTAGCACTTTCGCACAGACGCCGCCAACAACACAGTGGTCAGACAATGCAACCACATTATGGTACAGTGACGCAACTACTTTCAACATTTCATCAGCACAGGAGCTGGCAGGCTTGTCAGAATTAGTTGCAGCTGGAAACAACTTTGCTGGAAAGACTATCAATCTTACAGAAGATATTGACTTGGCAGCACACTTATTTTCTCCAATTGGAAAAACTACAAACGTAACTTTTTCAGGAACTTTTGATGGTAACGGTTATACTATTAACAACACTTATATAGTAACGCCACAAGGAGTTTTTACAGGATTTTTTGGTCAAGTAACAAATGCTACACTTAAAAACATCAAACTTAACAACATCTACATTAGAGGGAGAGATAGCGCTGCAGCACTTGCAGGAGGACTTTTGAACTCTACAGCTACCGATTGTCACGCAACAGGAATCGACATTAATGGTACGGGTCCTAACACAGGTGGACTAGTTGGATCATTAATTACAAACTCTCACTTGCTAAGATGTTCAGCTTCAGGAGCAGTAGTTGGAGTAAATCAAACGGGTGGATTAGTTGGATCTCCTTGGGATCTTGCAACAATTACAGAGTCTTGGTCATCAGGAACAGTTACAGGAACTTATATTGTAGGTGGACTAGCAGGATACAGCGCCTTTACTTTTGTACCTAACCGTCCAATTACAATTAACAATTGTTACTCTACATCAAACGTAATATCTACAGGTGAGCAAGCAGGTGGACTTTACGGAGGATCATCAGCACAATTAATTATCAAAAACTCCTACTCCACAGGAACAGTAGTTGCTGCCGATCTTAGTGGTGCAACAATTGGAACTGTTGGAAATTTTAACACAGAAAATAACTACTGGGATGTTGAAGCATCAGCAATTACAAACGTAGTTGGA
Organism: Flavobacteriales bacterium; assembly: GCA_038243675.1. GTDB lineage: Bacteria > Bacteroidota > Bacteroidia > Flavobacteriales > Flavobacteriaceae > Flavobacterium. The sequence continues at coordinate 19,145 of JBBSQV010000006.1, read as the reverse complement.
CAGTGGAACGGACCAGAAGTACCAACGAACATTACATCAAAAACTACTGCAGAGATGAAGTCTGATGCGATGGTTGCACTACTTAATGGTGGTCAAACAGATGGACCTTGGACACGTAATGAAAATGTAAACGATGGCTACCCATCATTTGTGGCTTCAGAGCTTTCAACTCAAACTTTCGGAAATAATCTGGCAGTTGTAATCTACCCAACTGTTGTTGAATCAGTAATCAATGTTGAGACAGCTGCAAATCTTTCAGGGTATGCAATCTACTCAATCTCAGGAAAACAAATTTCTGCAAATACATTGAAAAGTACTTCAGCGCAAATTTCTGCTGACGGATTGGCTGCAGGAGTTTACATCTTACAAATTACAACAGATCAAGGAAAAGTGACTAGAAAGTTTGTAAAAAACTAATTTAGAACACGTACAACTTTTAGAAAGTCATCACTTAATTGTGGTGACTTTTTTTTTGCTTTCGGCAGAACTATTTGGAGCTATATCCAGCTTTTTGCGACAAGTCCTCACAAAAAAAGCCTTTTTTTAGGTCATAATAAGAGCTTCCGCTGGTCGCTTTATTATGCCCAAAAAATTAGGCTTTTTTTTGTTCCGGGCTTTTTGCGGCAATCTGGGCTAGGATTGGGATTAGGGATTGAAGATGAGGGATTGGGGTTGAGAATTGGGGATTGGGGATAAGGAAGGCAAACTTTTGGAAACAACGGTATATCGCCCAATTTACAGGAAGAACAAGCTCCATTTATTTCATGTTATTCCACGTAGTTAGGAGATTCACACTTTAACCAATATTCAATAATAATTCTCATCGTACTTTTCAATTCCTGAAAACTAGACGGCTTGACAAAGAATCCTTGTATAGATTTTGAGTAAGCGTCAACAACAGCTTCTTGTGCAGCAGATGTTGTGAAAAATAGATAGGGAATAGTTTTTACACGAATATCCTCATTTTCGTGAATTTGTTTTCTTAACGCTCTACCATCTAAGTTTGGCATATTTATGTCCGAAAAAACAATAAAAGGTTCGGTGGTTTTTGCTGTCAGATAAGTGAGTGCTTTTTGACCATCATTAAAAAATACAATTTCGTTTTTGTAATTAAGTTCTTTAAAAACATCGATAAACATCTCTTGATCATCAGTATCATCCTCCACGATAATAATTGCGCCATTCTTATTCATAATTATTTAGTTTCATTATTCAGTATGTAAAGATACGAATTCCTTGACTGTGGTCCTTTCATAAGTTTCCAGATCGTGAATACCAAATAACATACCGAAGATATTTTGCAACCCATACAAGCGATCTTTACAAAAATTAATCTTTCAAATTAAGATCGAATAGTCTTTTCTTTTCTAGAATTTTAACGCGCATTGCCGATTTGTTTAAAGACAGTTGTAAAGGAGATATACTAGGATTTTGTAAATATATAGATAGATAAGAAGCTAACTTTTAACGTGAGTTAATTCTACTACTACTGTATTTTTTCTTCCAGAAATATGAGATCGTTATTTAATAATGCTTCCACGCATCTTCTAACGTCATTTTCATTTTGTTCTTGAATGTCCGAAATATATTCGTCATCCATTTTACTGCTCAAGCCAAAAAAGTACTTAACTAGCTTTGGCCTTTTAAAGAAAATATACTACTCACCATTATCTAATGCTGAAATGGAGAGTCCGTTGCGATTTTCGATATTTTCGATTTCGAAGGAAGGAGAGAAATGAACTTCACTTTCACTAACTTTTTTCATCTTCGCTAAGTGCTCTTTCCACGGTATTTCCTCAAACTTTTTTAATATATCCTCTTTTGAAAGTACTCCAAATTCAATAATATCTTTTTGCAAGGGGTGGCAAAATGATGCTCTAAATTTCATAATCTCCTTTTTTTGTTACAAATCAATAGTACAAAAATAAACTGGAAACTTGTCAGTAATTTTTCTAAGTATTGCCCATTTACTTCTTATGAAAAAGAAAACTATTTCGGCAAAGCAAAAAATTTCTAAAATAACGGAGAGTTTCGCAGGGGATGGTCGTGGACCCGAGCTTTTTGCGAACTGGCGAAGCAAATCCTTTGTTGTGGCTTTGCGGAGCAAATGCTACAACAAAGATTGGGAGCAGACAGCCCGGCCCAAAGGGACACGCCCAAATAAAAATTATAATTATAAATTGAAATTCTGTAAGAAAGATGATTGCTAACCATCGTATTTTTAGGGAATTGAAAAAAATATTCACCTTAAAAATCCCATCATAATGACAGAAAATGACAAAATTGAAAATTCAAATATTTCTTCCGGACAGCACGATACAGTATGGCTAGAAACGCACCCGATGACATATAAAAATCCGCTAAGTGAAGATGTCGAAACCAATGTTCTAATAATTGGCGGGGGAATTGCTGGGTTGACTACTGCATATCTCTGCTTAAAAGAGGGCAAGAAAGTAATTGTTGTTGAAGACGGTTTTTTGGGAAGTGGTGAAACTGGCCGAACGACTGCGCACTTAAGCAACGCACTAGATGATCGTTATTTTAACTATGAAAAAATATTTAGCGAAGATGGATCTAAACTTGCTGCCGAAAGTCACGCGGATGCTATAAGCGAAATAGAGCGAATAGCCACAGCAGAGAACATTGACTGTGATTTTAAAAGATTGAAAGGGTATCTTTTTCTTCACGAAACCGATGAAGAAAAAAGTTTGACCGAGGAATTGGATGCCACTCACAGAGCCGGAATACCTACAAAAATGCTTGACAATACTCCGGGACTTGCCGACGGAAGTGACAAAAAATCTATTGAATTTCCTGAACAGGCGCGTTTTCACGTATTAAAATATCTTGAGGGTTTACAGAAGGCTATTTTGGATTTGGGCGGAAAAATATATACACATTCTCATGCCGAAAAAATTACGAAAGATGGTGCAGAAGCAAATGGACATAAAATCGACGCGAGTCATATTGTCGTGGCGACCAATTCGCCTGTAAATGATTTTGTGACAATGCACACAAAACAGCACGCATACCGTACCTATGTTGTGGGAGCGAAAGTTAAAAAAGATTCTGTAATGGATGCACTTTGGTGGGATACTGGCGATCAAGACTCAAAATGGCCGTCGGAACCATATCATTATGCACGTTTGCAGGAGTTAGATGATGATTATGACTTATTAATCTGTGGTGGCGAAGATCACAAAACAGGTCAGGAAGATGAAGAAGACATTACTCAAGACGAACGATACGAGCGATTGGAAGCTTGGACACTTGAGCATTTTCCTCAAGCGGAAGAGTTTACCTATCGCTGGTCAGGACAAGTGATGGAGCCTATAGATTCTTTAGGATATATGGGGAAAAACCCTGGCGACGACAATATTTATATCATCACGGGCGATGCTGGGAACGGAATGACGCACACTACAATTGGGGCGATGATAATTCGAGACGAGATTGTAGGTCGAACTAATAAATATGCAAGTTTATACGATCCTGCGAGAATTACGCTGAAAGCTGCAGGAACTTTTATTGAAGAAGGCGCGAATATGGCCAAGCAATATTTGGATTGGATTTCAAGTACGGATTTAAAAGATGCTCACGATCTCGACGCGGACGAAGGTGGAATTTTGACAAAAGGTTTTAGCAAAATTGCGGTTTACAAAAATAGTGAAAACCAAGTAGAGGCATTTTCTGCAGTTTGTCCTCACATGGGTTGCGTGGTACATTGGAATAGCGATGAGAAATCATTTGACTGCCCTTGTCATGGAAGCCGATTTGATGTAAAGGGTAAAGTGATGAACGGCCCTGCTCTCACCGACCTTAAGAAAATAGACATTAAAGAGGAATAATTTTCAAAATAAAAGATCCGCAACAATTAAGCTGCGGATCTTTTTTTGGTTTTGGTTGTTGGTAAGTTTCGAGACGTTCTGGTTTTTGTTTTGATTCGACTTTTAATTTTGGCTTGTTGAATCTTGAATTCCGCGGGTTTCCTCAACCTTGTCTTTTAAAGGAACAGGCGTGGTATCATCATTTATATAAGCTGTATATAGAATAAATATTAAGGATGCGCTTATCAATAAAATCCCGACAGTTACAACTGTGACCATTGTATGGGAATATTTAAATTCCGCTTCACGCAGTCTTTTTAGATTTTGTCGGTATTTTAGGTATGCAAATAAAATCATCAACCCACCACCACTCACGAGTAAAATCCCAATGATCTGATTTGTGAATAGCGCAAACTTTACAGACACAATTCCGAAAGCCATCACCTCTAATCCTGTACGAATCCACGAAAGGAAAGTCTGTTCGTTGGACAGATGTTGACTAAACTGCGGCTTGTCATTTTGCATAGTTTTGAAATCTTTATTTTGGTGATTTGTAAAAATAGCTTTTAGTAGGAATATTAGTCTTATAAAATCAGGGCATTAAATTATAGAAATTGGGGATGAGATTTCCGTTTAAAATCTATCTTTGAGTTCCTAAAAATAAACTGAGATGAGCAATATTTGGTACGAATGCAAAGTAAAATATAGAAAACTAGAAGAATCTGGCGCACAGAAGATTATCAGCGAGCCTTACTTGGTTGACGCTTTATCATACACCGAAGCCGAAAGTAGAATTACTGAAGAGATGTCGGCATATGTAAGTGAAGAGTTTAAAATCACGAATATCAAAATGGCAAACTACGCAGAAATTCATCCGTTTGAGAATGCGGATCGTTGGTTTAAATCGAAAGTTTCTCTTATCGCCTACGACGAAGAAAGCGGCAAAGAGCGCAAAACAAGTATGTATTTACTTGTTCAAGCCAACGACGTAAAAGAAGCCTATGACAATACTGTGAGCGTGATGAAAGGCACAATGGGCGACTATACAATTCCTGCAATTACAGAATCTCCAATTCTTGATGTGTTTCCGTATTTCTCAGGTGACGAAGATGAATTGGAGCAAGTCGAGAAATTCAATGCTTTAAAAGCTTCAAAACCTGAAGTGGCAGAAGTTGAAGATACGATGGAGTTTGTGACTGAAGAGGCAGAAGCTTAAGATGGAAACCCGCGGAAGCGGGTTTTTTTGGTTCCTGTGAGAACTTTTCGGGATATCGGAATGCTCGGAATGAATTCTGAGGTTATGAGGTTGGTAATGCAGATGGGACTTAGTCATTAGTAGCTGAATTACTTTACTTCTCAATAATATCTTTCAGAGAACTATCCGCATTATCGCCAACCATCAATCCCTGTGACTGTCCGCTTCCAAAATACGCACCCGTCCAATTCAACATGGTTCTTAAACGATTTCGGTAGTCAATTAGGAGAAAAAGGTGAACAAATAGCCAGGCAAACCAAGCAATCCATCCAGTAAAAGTAGTATGTGGAGAAGTGAAATCTGCCACGGCCTTACTTTTTCCTATAATGGCCATAGTACCCTTATCGTGATATTTAAAGACTTTTAAATCGCTTAACTGGTTTTGGGCAATGGCCACCAAATTCTTTGCGAGTGTTTTCCCTTGTTGTTGTGCGACACTACCCAATTGTGGATGACCTTCAGGAAAATCCGGATCGGTCAGCTGAATACAAGTGTCACCAATTGCCCAAATATTATCGGTATTTTCTACTTTATTATACCCATCAACTTTTAGGCGGCCTCCTCTTCCGTAGAGATCCTCCGCAAGACCTTTAAACTTTGAGGCTGTTACTCCCGCTGTCCAGATAAGTGATCTTGTCTCGATAAAATCGCCATCTTTAAAATAAACTTTATCATCTTTATAATCCGCAACCAATCTGTTAAGTTGCAAAATGACACCCATTTCCTCCAGACTTTTCTTTGTATACTTCTGCGACTTTTCTCGCATTGGTGGAAGTACAGTTGGCGCACCATCGACCAAATATAGATTTAAAGGTTCCTTAACCAATTCGGGATAAATATCCTTCAAAACTCTCGAACGCATTTCAGCAATCATTCCTGCTACTTCAACTCCCGATGGACCAGCGCCAGAAATAACAATATTCCGAATCTTCCGTTTCTCCTCCTCATCTGTAGAATACGTATATTTTTCAGCTTGAAGAATTAGAAAATTTCGCAACTTTATCGCGTCATCAATGGTTTTCATGGGAAGAGAATTCTTTTCTATGTTTTCCATCCCAAAATAGTTGACCTTGGTTCCAGTTGCAAGCACTAGATAATCATAATGCAATTCGCCCGTAGAAAGTTTTACTTTATTTTGAGCAGGTAGAATTTCTTCAAGTTCTCCCAGACGAAAACGCAGATTTCTTTTTCCTCGCAACAATGTACGAAAGGGAACTGAAATACTTGATACATCGAGCATTCCCGTTGCCACTTGATATAGGAGAGGTGGAAAAAAATTATAATTATTTCTGTCTACGAGGGTTACCTGAACTCCTTTTTTACCGCCGATCTTTCTTGCCAAATTAATGCCAGCAAAACCGCCTCCAATGATCACTATTTTCTTATCTTCCATACTATGTTTTTTTTAACTGAAAGTAGTAATATAGTTGGTTTATAAACTACAGTAGTATTTTCAAAAATGTTTTATTTATCTTAATTTGATGTCGCCACCATCGGCCATTAATGTTTGGCCTGTCATATACTTGCTGTCATCGCTTAGCAAAAAAGCTACAATAGGCGCAATATCTTTTTCGGGATCGCCAAAATGATTAAGAGGTATTTTCGCTGCAATTTCTTCATATTGTTTTGCACTACTTTCTTTCCATTTTGCTACTCCTTCGGTTAAAGCCAGGGGACAAATAACATTTACTCTGATTTTATCTTTGCCCCATTCAGTTGCTGCTACACGACTCAACCCACGGATTGCTTCTTTTGCAGCAGCGTAACTTGCCTGACCACTTTGACCGTTTAATGCAGCACCTGAACCGAAATTGACAATTGCACCTTCCGCTTTTTTTAGTTCAGGATAGGCTGCTTTCATAAAATTTAACGTCGCATTAAATCCTGTACCAAATGATAATGACCAGTCGTCCGCAGATAATTCCATCAAAGGTTTTTGTCGAGACGCATGCGCATTATTAACCAATCCAGTAAGTTTACCAAATTTTGATACGGCTAATTTTACTGCTTCTTCTGCGACAGATTCTTTAGAAACATCTCCATTTAAAAACACGATTTTATCTGGGTTTTCATTTACTTTATTTTGACCAGCTTCTTCATTAATATCTACTGCAATTACAGAGGCTCCTCTTTTCACAAGTACTGTAGTTAAAGCACCTCCAATTCCTGCAGCACCTCCTGTAACAATTATAACTTGCCCTTTTAAATTTTCCATATTTTTTGATTTTAAATTTATAAATAGACGAGACAGATTAATTAAAGATGCTTGATAACTTATAAGTAATTAATAATCTGTGTTTTAATTAGTTACAAGTATATTGAATAGCAGTGCAGTCCAAAATGTCTAATTGTTGGCAACTAATGTCCAATTATCGTAGTTGAAAGTTTTAAACTACGTATCCCTCACAATTCCTGCTGAGCGAATAGCAACAACAGCATAACAGAAATCTTTTGCAATCACATTACCATTATTGCATTTCTAACTTATAAAATAAAACTTCAATTTACAGAATTTGAACTTTAAATCTGAACAATACAAAAAATAATTCTGTTAAATTACTGTGAATATTAAAGTATCTTTGAATATCATAATTACTATTTTCAATATCATTTGATCATAAAGGCGAAGTTATTCTAGTGACGTTTTTCATCAAAAATTTGTAGTAGTTAAGAAAAAAAGATTCTAAATTTACCTATCTCAGTATGACCATTTCGCAGTACATCGCTAAAGTTAATATCTTATTCCAAACAGGAAATGCCCGCGAACACTCGTATCGCGGAGATTTACAAAATCTTTTGATGCACATCTTAGCTGACGTACTAGTTACGAATGAACCTGCACGAGTTGCTTGTGGAGCTCCTGATTATGTATTGACCAGAAAAGATATTCCTATTGGTTATATAGAAGCAAAGGATATTGGAGTCGATTTAAACAGCAAAACTCTCAAAGAACAATTTGACCGTTACAAATCTGGATTGTCCAATCTGATTTTTACGGATTATATGGATTTCCATTTTTATAAAGAAGGAATTCTGACTACTAAAATTGCTATTGCTAAAGTAGAAAATGGCTTGATAGTTCCCATTCCCGAAAACTTTGAACATTTCTCCCAGCTTATAAAAAACTTTGCGGAGGTAATTACTCAAAGTATAAAATCGCCAACAAAACTAGCTCAAATGATGGCTGGTAAAGCGAAGTTGATGGCGGACATTATTGAGAAATCGCTGAATTATGATGATGAGATTGGAACTCGATCACAGTTAAAATCTCAAATGTTGTCATTCCAGCAAATGTTGATTCACGATATAGACAATTTGGCTTTCGCCGATATCTACTCTCAGACTATTGCTTACGGAATGTTTGCAGCGAGATATCACGATCCTTCGTTACCGACATTTTCTAGAATGGAAGCTGCAGAACTGATTCCGAAATCGAATCCTTTTCTGAGAAAGCTTTTCCAGGATATTGCAGGTTTTGATTTGGACAACCGTTTAGTGTGGATTGTGGACGAATTGGTCAGCATATTTCTGGCTACAGACGTTTCTGAGATTATGAAAAATTTTGGAAAAAGCACCAAACAAGAAGATCCAGTAGTTCACTTTTACGAAACATTTTTAGGTGAATACAATCCTGCTTTGCGGAAAGCAAGAGGAGTTTGGTACACGCCACAACCCGTGGTAAATTTCATCGTTCGTGCGGTTGATGATATTTTGAAAACCGAATTCAATTTGCCACAAGGTTTGGCCGATACTTCCAAAACTAAAATCAAAAAGAAGTCGGTTACTCAAGTAGGAAAAGGTGCGAGTTCCAAAATCAAGGAAGTGGAAACCGAAATTGAAGTTCACAAAGTTCAAATTCTAGATCCAGCAACTGGAACAGGAACTTTTCTTGCCGAAGTAGTAAAACACATTCATAAAAAATTTGAAGGACAGCAAGGGATTTGGAGTAAATATGTTACAAATGATTTGATTCCAAGATTAAACGGCTTTGAATTGCTAATGGCGAGTTATGCAATGGCGCATCTAAAAATGGATATGCTACTCACAGAAACTGGCTACAAACCAACCGATGACCAACGTTTTAAAATTTTCTTGACTAATAGTTTGGAAGAAGCACATCCTGACACTCAAACCCTTTTTAGTTCTTGGCTTTCTGATGAAGCTGATCAAGCAAATGCGATAAAGCGAGATGCTCCTGTAATGGTAGTGATTGGGAATCCGCCGTATAGTGGAGAAAGTGCGAATAAAGGCGATTGGATTATGAATCTGATGGAAGATTATAAAAAAGAACCTGGAGGAATAGAAAAATTAAAGGAAAGAAATCCAAAGTGGATAAATGACGACTATGTGAAATTTATGCGTTTTGGACAACATTTTATTGACAAGAATGGAGAAGGAATTTTAGCTTTTATAAATCCGCACGGATTCTTAGATAATCCTACTTTTAGAGGAATGCGATGGAACTTATTAAAAACTTACGATAAAATTTACACTATTGATCTCCACGGAAATAGCAAGAAGAAAGAAACTGCGCCTGATGGATCAGTAGATCACAACGTTTTTGATATAATGCAGGGAGTTTCAATAAATATCTTTATTAAGACTAGGAAGAAAAAAGATGATGAATTAGCACAAGTTTTTCACTACGATCTTTTTGGAAAGAGAGAAAATAAGTATGATTTTCTTTCACATAATTCCTTAGGAAATATTCCATTTTTAAAATTAATGAATGTTGCACCTAACTTCTTTATGGTGCCCAAGGATTTTGGAGTGCAGGAGCAATTTATAAAAGGCATATCGCTTCCTGAATTATTTAATAGTAATAGTGTGGGAATTGTCACAGCTCGAGACAACTTTACGATTCATAAAAGTCAGTTAGCACTAATTTCTACAATCAATGAGTTCCTTTCACTTGAAGATGAAAGTGCAAGAACTAGATTTAAACTTGGTAAAGATGTTAGAGACTGGCAAGTGAATTTCGCTAGAAAAGATTTACTCGATAATTTTCCTGAAAAGGGATATTTAACTGAAATAAATTATAGACCCTTTGATGTAAGACACACATTTTATACTGGTAAATCAAAAGGATTTCACTGCTATCCAAGAAATGAAGTGATGAAACATCTTTTACAAAAAAATTTAGGCCTAGTCTTTAAGTTAGGAAATGCTGAAGAAAATTCCGCATCAGTAATGATTTCGAAAAATATTATCGATTTTAGAAGTTGGTCTAGACCTGGAATGCAAGGGGGAGATTATATAGCACCGTTATATATATACAGTAATACCAACACTGAACAAGAAATTTTTCAAAGTGTCAGCCGCGTTCCAAATCTAAATATGGAAATCGTTTCAGGAATCGCCAAAGCCATCAACTTGACTTTTGTTTCAGAAAAAGAAACAGAATCAAATGTTTGTTTTGCAAATAGTAAGGAAGTCCGTTTAGAATACAGAAACACTTTCGCTCCAATTGATATCTTAGATTACATTTATGCAGTCCTTCACTCACCTAATTATCGAGAAACTTACAAAGAGTTTTTGAAAATAGATTTCCCACGAGTTCCTTTCCCAGAAGACGCAGAAACTTTCTGGAAATTAGTAAAACTTGGTGGTGAAATAAGACAAATACATTTACTCGAAAGTGCTGTTGTAGAAAAGTACATTACTCAATATCCCGAGGACGGCGATAATGTAGTCGGCAAGCCGAGATATAAAGATGGCATTGTTTACATCAATGAAGAGCAGTATTTCGCCAACGTTCCTGAGGTTGCGTGGAACTTTTACATTGGAGGTTACCAACCCGCTCAAAAGTGGCTAAAAGACCGCAAAGGAAGAGAATTGAGCTATGAAGATATTTTGCATTATCAGAAGATAATTGTGGCACTTAGTGAGACGGATAGGATTATGAAGGAGATTGATGGAATTTTTAAAATTTAGATTAGATTTCAAATGATTAATTAAAATACATAAATACAAATTCTAGATATGTCAACAATTTTAATCCCTGAACTAAAAATAACATACTTCAGCAAAATAGGTTCAAAAAACAAAATCGAGCAAGTAGTTGCTACTGAAACTACTGCTGATTATTTTTTTAGTCAAAGCTTTAGGAGTTACGTAGTTATTATTATTGATGGTATTTCTTATTGCATAACTTCAAATAGAAATTTAGAGTTTCAATTTTTCGATTATGTCTTACTTTCTAATAAAAAACCAACTGAAGAATCTCTCTCAAATGGAGATGAAATTGTATTGAAGAAGTGGATGAAGCATCCATTAAAAAAAGAATTCACAAGTACAGAAATAAAAACTTCTTGGGAGGGTAATTTTAATTTTATTGAAGAAAATATTGGAACTGAAACCCAAGGGTTAAGAGAACCTCAAATTGCTGCATTATATTCAATATTAAGTCATCTAAAAGTTTCTGAAAATATAGGTACAGTAGTTATGCCTACAGGAACAGGCAAAACAGAAACTATGCTATCAGCTTTAATCGCGGGTAAACTAGATAAGGTTATAGTGACTGTTCCTTCAGATGCTTTACGTACCCAGATTTCTACTAAATTCCTAAAGCTAGGTCTGTTGAAAAAATTCGGTATTATAAATGCTGAAGTCATCAATCCAAAAATTGGAATTATTTATCAGAATTTTTCGAACAATGAAGATTTATTATCATTTATAGAAAAGTCAAACGTCATTGTAACAACAATGAACATTTTATCTAATTTTTCGACTAATGTATTATCAATTTTAAATGACAGCATATCAAATGTTTTCATTGATGAAGCTCATCATATTGAGGCTAATTCTTGGAAACGTGTCAGAGCAGCTTTTGACAATCCTAAAATTTTACAATTCACAGCAACCCCTTTTCGTAATGATCAAAAAAGAATTGAAGGTAAAGTCATTTTTAATTTTAGTTTGAAAAAAGCTCAGGAGCAAGGTTATTTCAAACCAATAAATTTTCTACTCATAAGAGAATACGATCTGAAAAAAGGAGATAGATTAATTGCAGAAAAAGCAGTAGAAAGGTTACGTGAAGATTTAGAAAGTGGATATGACCATATTCTAATGGCTAGATGTGTCAATAAAGTTCGAGCCGAAGAAATTTTCAAGTACTACGAAGAATATGCTGATCTTAAACCCATCATAATTCACTCTTCAGTAGTGGGTAAAAATGAAATTCTCAAGAGGATAGTTGACGGTGAACATAAAATTATTGTTGCAGTAAACATGTTAGGAGAAGGATTTGATTTACCACAATTAAAAATAGCTGCATTTCACGATATTAGGAAAAGTCTACCTATTACTTTACAATTTGCTGGTAGGTTTACTAGAACATCTTTTGACGACAATCTTGGGAATGCAACCTTTATAGCAAATTTAGCAGATTCCGAAACTTAAAATGAGTTAAGCGAATTATATGCCCAGGATTCAGATTGGAATATTTTACTTTCGACTTTAAGTTCGGAACAAATAAATGAACAGATAAATTTTGCGGGATTTATTGCGGGATTTCATCATTTAGAAAATTCAAAGATCCCCTTTCAAAACATACGATTTGCGCTAAGTACAGTTGTATATAAAAATTTAAATCTGGATAATTCTTTTGATCTACTGAATTTCAAAAATGGTTTCAGAGGGTATGATGATTTAGAATATAAATTTGATGACTATAATCCGAATGAGAATACTTTGGTCATTATCACGGCATCAAAATCCGAGATTGAATGGGTTAATTACAAAGAGGTTTTTGGTTTAGATTGGACTTTGACTGTTTTATATTATAATGAAGATCATAAACTTCTTTTTATTCACAGCTCGGACAAATCAAGTTTGTATAGTGATTTATCAAAAGCAGTTTTAAATGACAGAGCGGAATTAATTGAAAAGCTATTAGTTTACAGAAGTTTTTATGATGTTAATCGTGTCTCATTACAAAATGTTGGTCTGAAGGAATTCTTAAATAGAAAAATTCGTTTTACAATGAGAGTAGGAACGGATATTCAGGACGCACTATCACTTGCAGAGCAACAAAGAGGTGAAAAAGCATTCGTTTTTGGTTCAGGTTATGAAAAAGGAGAAAAAATTACATTAGGCTGCTCTTATAAAGGTAGAATATGGAGCTACTTGAGAAATGATTTAAAAGGTTTTATTGATTGGTGTGATAATCTTGGTATTAAACTAATTAATGAAGATATAGATCCTAATCAAGTTTTACGTGATACCTTGATTCCAGAAGTAATTACTGAAATTCCATTAATTTACCCAACTCATATAGATTGGGATGATAATTATTACTATTACCCAGAATCAAAAATCGAAATTGATATTAATGGAATATTCAATTCAGCATATTGCTCAATTTCAATTATAGATGAAAATAACAGTGGTGTAATTAAATTTAAGATAACAACACCGATCGGCTCAGCGAGATTTCAAAAAGAATTATTTGTTGACACTGATACAGATGGGAATCAATTTCCGAATTTTAGAATAATTCAGTTAGATAATTTCGCAAGTGAAATAAAAACTGCTTCCAAAACATTTAGGTTGATTGAGTATCTAAATCTTTATCCTCCCACTATTTGGTTTGCAGACGGTTCTGTGCTGCAAGGAAACGAATATGTGCTGTTAAAACAGACAATCCAACCGTATCCTACCAGTTTACTAATAGCCTGGAGTTGGAACGGTGTTGATCTTAGCAAAGAGTCTCAAGGTGTGGAACCGCTCAAAACTGAATCAATCCAGTATAAAGTTATTCAAGAGCTTAAGATAGATGATTTTGACATTATTTATGACGATGACTATTCAGGTGAGATAGCAGATATCATTACAATAAAAGAGTCCGATGATGAAATTAATATTCAGTTTTATCATTTAAAATTTGCTAAAGATGGACTTGTAAATACAAGAATTGATAATTTTTACGAAGTCTGTGGTCAAGCTCAAAAATCTATTCATTGGAAATACAGAAGTGGTTTCGATTTTTTTCAACATCTATTGAGAAGAGAAATTAAAGTTAGAAATGGTAATGTGCGAAGTAGACTTGAAAAAGGGACGAAGCAAGATTTAGAAAGATTATTGGCTATAGCAAAAAATCGAAAACCTATGAATTTTGAAATTTTTATTGTGCAACCGAGCTTATCTAAACAAAATACATCCGATTCAATTTTGACATTATTGGGAGTGACTTCAAATTACTTGAAAGAAGTGGCTGACATTGATTTGAAAGTTATTGTAAGTGAATAGTAAATCCCTAAGGTAGATATTTGATTAACCCAATTTCAACATAATAAAAAATAACTTAACTATGAACAAAACTGTATATTTGTTTAGGTGCTAGAGCTATCTTAATATTTCAGTGTTTTTATTTTGAAACATATTAAAGTGAATTTAATCCCGAAGCATTACTGAGCAAAATTAGAAATTATCTAAAAAAAATTGAGTCATCATCATGGAAAAAGAAGATAGAGAATTGCTCCAAGAGATAAACAAATCTCTTAAGGAAATAATTTTAAGAGAAAAAAACAACGAAATTTTGTCAGAATCCAATCAATTGTTTGAAAAGTCCGATAAACGAGTTGATTATTCCATTAGTCAAATACAGAATAGCTTTGATCGAATTCATGATAAAGTATATAACTTTAATAATCTATTAATTGGTGCCTATTTAGTTCTTAGTACATTTCCAAGTAATAATCCTATCATGAAAACTTGGACTGTAGCTGTTCCGATTTTCAATATGGCCTTTTTAATTTACATTGAATATAAGCAGATGGAAATTCATAGGTACGCGGCAGGGGAACAGGACTGGAATATAGAAGAGGGAAAACAATATGGTGTTAAGATAACTAGACAAACTAACCTTTCACTACTATCTCTTTTTGTATCTGTATGTTGCTTGTTGTATCTGATTACAAAAATTGTATAAATTAAGCACAGTAAAAATTTCTATAATTTGAATAATTATTTCAATAAGGCCAACTTTATGTTTGGCTAATTTTAAAATTTTACTATAAATTAAAAACACCCAATTCTACATAATTGGGTGTAAAATTGGGTGTAAAATTGGGTGTATATTTCGTAACTATCTATATATTAGATGATATTGCAGAGGAGATGGGATTAGCTACGCTGATCCGCAGTAGGAAATTTTTCACAAAGAAAAAATGCTTGGCATTATTTGCCATAGCCTTTTATGTTTCCTAGCGTCGCCAAACTAAAAAGTTTGCCACGCTTTAAAACAAAAAATGCTACCCTTTCAGGAAGCATTTTTTCTCTGCAGAGGAGATGGGATTCGAACCCACGATATGTTGCCATATACACGCTTTCCAAGCGTGCGCCTTCAGCCACTCGGCCACCCCTCTATTTAACGTGTGCAAATAACACCAAAAATATCGGCTTTAAAAAATAATTTTAAACTTATTTAGTGAGCTCGCCGCGAAGGGGAGTTTCGAAAATATCCTTGAAATCATTGTGCGGAATTTCCTGTCCCAATAAATACATAAGCTTGGTAATTGCCGCCTCGGTAGTAATGTCTTTGCCCGAAATTACACCCAATTCTTTGAGCATAGTTGAGGTTTCGTACTGACCCATATTGACGCTTCCGCCGCTGCATTGTGTGACATTTACAATATGAATTCCTCGCGAAATTGCATTTTTTAAAGCATCTGTAAACCAAGTTTCAGTAGGGGCATTTCCTGATCCATAAGTTTCCAATACCACTCCTTTAAGTCCGGGAATTGTGAGAATACCTCCAAAGATTGTTGCATTAATTCCTGGGAAAAGTTTGATGATCGCCACATCTTTATTAATAGAAGTTCGAACGATTAGCGACTGCTTTTTATCTGCTTTCAACAAATATTCTGTACCCACTTTCAAGTGAACGCCAGACTCTGCAAGACACGGATAGTTTGGCGATGCAAATGCATTAAAGTGCTCGGCATTGATCTTACTACTTCGGTTTCCGCGGTATAATTTATATTCAAAATACAAGGCTACTTCTTGCAACACAGACGAATCTCCTTCTCGCAACGAAGCAATTTGAATCGCCGTAATTAGATTTTCCTTAGCATCGGTGCGCAAATCTCCAATAGGCAACTGCGAACCTGTAAAAATCACTGGCTTGCTCAAATTTTCCAGCATAAAACTCAATGCTGATGCCGAATATGACATAGTATCGGAACCGTGCAAAACCACAAATGCATCGTATTTTTCGTAATTTTCTTCAATTACCGCTGCAATTCGAATCCATTGCTCAGGATTCATATTGGAGGAGTCTATAGGTGTTTCAAAAGAATAGGTTGCGATCACACAATCCAAGAGATGCAGCTCGGGAATCTTGTCCAACAACTGATCAAAGTCGAAAGCCTTGAGCGCGCCAGTAGTAAAATCCTTCATCATCCCAATGGTACCGCCAGTATAAATAAGAAGAACTGTAGGTTTAGACATCGCCGTATTTCTCTTTATTAATCACAGGATTGGCATACATTGCTAAAAAAGCCGCAAGTTCTATGGGACTATTTTCGTCTATTTTCTCCTTCAATCTCTTTTGGAAAACTGATTTTTCTGAATCACTATATTGATCTGAATATTTATCAGATTTGTTCACAATATCATAAGCGATATAGTTAGTAGGCCACAATCGGTAGTTTTTCAAAATTGCATCATCAATCTTTCCTGCCAAAGCCTGAATCTGTTTGTTCGAATTGGTGTTTTCGGCAGATATGGAGTTAAGTTCAAAATCAAGCACATCTCCAAGATGGATATGTATGTGTTTTTTCTGTCCCATTACACCACTTAAAAGATTTTCGAAATCTTCATTTTTATTTTTGACATAAACCTCATTTTTTGCCTCTGCAATAATCTGTGGCATTTTTAAAGCATCGGTCGGGTCATATTCATATGAAATACTTACTGGAACAATTTTTAGCTTTCGGAAATACTGCATAATTTCCAATCCTTCGGTATTTCCCATTCCAAGCATTTTCAAAACACCTTGATGCGTCGCGTCATTTCCGTCTTTTGTTCGGCCTTCGCGCTGTGCGATCCACACAGAACGGTTTTCTTCAGAAATTAAATGACCAATATATTCGGCCAAAAGTTTTGAACTTTGCAACATCTCTCGAGGAGAAAGGCCACGCTGAACCAGGAAATTTCGGTTTAATCGAGCTAATGTTTTCAAAAAAGGTTGCTGGACTAGATTATCTCCAATTGCCGAAGCGGTCATAATTAATCCGTGGTCCAAAAGACACATATTAAGTAAGGAAGTATCGAGAATAATGTCTCTGTGATTAGAAATATATAAGTAAGATGTGTTCTTATCCAATTTATCAAAGCCAGAAGTTGAAAGGCCTTCAGAACTTTTCTCTAATACTTGTTGCAAAGAATTATAGATAAAATTTCCTTGGAAATCACGGATAGAATGCGTTTTTAGCAATTCTGATTTCCATTCATCATCCGTCTGGTCCGGAAAACTAAAATTCATCAATGCTTTCATCATCGGATGATGCACAGATTCGCTAATGCCCTCGTTGACTTCTGAGTCATTAAAAGGGCGGATAGTATCAAATTTAGACATTATGGAGATTTATATTTTAGTAGACAAATGAACAAAATAATTCTTAATTTTATGATAATAATCTGTTAAATGCCATACACTTCGCAAGCATTCTTTGTTGTTGCATTTGCAATTTCTTTTTCTGAAATATCATAGATGGTAGCCAACTTTGAAACCACTTCTTTTAGGTAGCTACTTTCATTCCGTTTTCCTCTGTAAGGTACTGGCGCTAAGTATGGACCGTCAGTTTCCAATACGATATTCTCTAATGGAATTTGATTTAGAAATTGATCAATTTTTCCATTTTTGAAAGTTGATACTCCACCAATTCCAAGCTTCATATTCAATGAAATCGCTTTTTGTGCTTGTTCGAAATTTCCAGTAAAGCAATGAAAAATTCCAAATAAATCTGGACTTCTCTCCTCTTCTAGAACTTCAAAAACCTCATCAAAAGCATTTCTACAGTGAATATTTATCGGAAGTTTATATTGTTTAGCCAGTTGAATCTGCCTTTTAAAAGCATCCTGCTGAATAGCCAGCGTTGTCTGATCCCAAAAAAGGTCAATGCCAATTTCGCCTACCGCCACAAACTTTCTACTGGCCAATTCGCGCTCCACGTGTGCGAGTTCTTCGAGGTAATTTTCGGGTTTCACATAAGTTGGATGCAGACCCATCATCAAGAAAACCTGTTGTGGATATTCTTGCTCAAGCGCATACATTTTCGGAGTTACTTCAGAGTCAATTGCAGGAATCACAAATTTGGAAACACCAGCCTTTACTGCACGTTCCATCATTTGCGCTCTATCAGCATCATACTCCTCGCTATAAATATGCACGTGCGTATCTATCAAATTCATCAAATTGTATTTTGTGGCAAAGTTACAAAGTTTCAGTTAAGCGTTTAGTCAAAAAAGCGTTAAGCAAAAGGATTTTAGTGTTATTTTGATGATTTTTATTTGGGCGTTCTTATCCTCCCCCCAACCGTCCTCACCCCCCTCCCTCTCCGAAGGAGAGGGAGTCCGATCGTATTTAGACAACACGCAAAAAGGAGGGGGAAACTGCGTGAGTATTTTAACTAAGATTTGTATTTCAAAAAGACATTTAAAACACGGTAGAACGGCAAAATGTAAACTTAAAAGTTTCAAAGTAAAAGAAATATGAAATAGAAAAGAAGCTGCGTTCTCCTTTTTCAGTATGCGATTTTCTGCTCAAAGTGGAAACGAATTAAAGCCTTTTCGACGCATTATATAAAATTAAATATTCATAAATTAATCTGCACCGTATGAATGGTTTACGGCTATAAAAATGATAAGGAAGAATCGTACAAAGACAGCGGGAGAATATTTCAGATTGACACAAATTAAAATCCATTATCAAGTAAAAAAAAATCTATATTAGCACGCAAAACTTTTACTAAATCCCTGCAGTATGACATATCGAAATAATTTTTTAAAAACATTTATAATTGCAATTATCATTAGTGTTTTTTCAATCAGTAAGTCCT
>JBBSQV010000005.1:0-59775 GCA_038243675.1 Flavobacteriales bacterium | reverse complement strand
GAGGACGCTGGAGATTCGTCTAACCTGAAAGCAGGTCAGATTATCTCTCCAAGAGATTTACGTGATGAGAATTCATTGCTTAAACGTACAGACAAGAATCTTGTAGTATGTCGTGATGTAGTTACTGCAACTGCAACACCAGTACTTCAAGGTATTACTAGAGCTTCGCTACAGACTAAATCATTTATTTCTGCTGCATCGTTCCAAGAAACAACAAAAGTATTAAACGAAGCAGCTGTAGCTGGTAAGATTGATACACTTGAAGGTCTAAAAGAGAATGTAATCGTTGGACATAGAATCCCTGCCGGAACAGGTATGAGAGAATATGATGATACGATTGTAGGATCTAAAGAAGACTATAATGAGATGATGGCAAGTAAAGAAGAATATAACTATTAAGATATGAGCGATTCTAAACAACCACAGCAGCCACAAATTAATATTGAACTTGACGAGACAATTGCTCAAGGAATCTATTCAAATTTGGCGATCATAAATCACTCATCTTCAGAATTTGTAGTAGATTTTGTATGTATTATGCCAGGAACTCCAAAAGCGAAAGTGAAGTCGAGAATTGTCTTGACTCCACAGCACGCAAAAAGATTGCTTAAAGCAATGGGAGAAAATATAAATAGATATGAGGCGGCACACGGGGAAATAAAGGAAACAGAGCAATCTCAAATTCCTTTAAACTTTGGTCCAGCAGGACAAGCTTAGTCAGTTTTTTATAATAATAGAAAGAAGCCGTCTCAATACTTAAAATTGTGACGGCTTTTTAATTTCGGGTTTATGACGTCGAAATTAGATGTTAGCTTGCTATTCAAAAATTAGTAAAAGTGTGCCCTTTTTAAGCACTTTTCTTTCTCAGATTATGCGCTTGAGCGTGTCATACGAACTCCAATTCTGCCTTCTGTATTCCTTTGTGAGTAAATCGCTTAAAGTTTCTGCTCGATTCAATATGCGCAAATACAGGTTCAACATCCGCTGTTCGCTGCCTTCTTTCATTTGTCTTATTTCACTTAACAGTTTTTCTCGAACCTTAAATACATTAAAATCCCGCCTAAATACTTTTGAAACTTTATACCAATTAATACCGGAAGAACTTACAGCTGATGCTGGTTATGGCAGTGAAGAAAACTATGATTTTTTTGAAGAAAAAGAAATAGAAACCTTTGTAAAATATACCATCTTCGACAAAGAGCAAGGTATTTTAAAATCCAAGAGCAAAAAACTCAATGAAAACTTCCACCGCGACACGTTTTATTACGATCCAGAGACGGACCAATATACACCTGTCCGATGGGCCGACCGATGATTAAAGTCGCGCGACGTAGTAAAAAAACTAAATGCGGCTACGCGCAAACTAGTAATTTATACCAAACACACAACTGACAAGGTTGTCCATTACGTGGCACTTGTCACAATTCTCAAGCAATAGGATTATTGAAAGAAATAAAAATTAAGAAAGGCACAAAGATTGTTGCTCTTGATATGACGACATTATCTGCTGGTAGATTTTTAATTTATATTTATAATTAAGCCTGAAACATTCGTGTTTCAGGCTTTTTTTTTGCAACTATTAGGTAGTTCTATAGAAAGATTTTAAGTAGGAAATTATTTTAAAAGCTAAAGACTGGAAATAAAAATCTAAGTAGGCTTTCGCCAAATATATTCACACCGCCCAAAAATAGGCTTTTAGACATAAGGCAGTTTTGTTAAAATGACCATTCATCTTTGTATGAAATGATTAACTCGTTTTTGCCTCTTCCGAAGCTATTTCGCTTGAACTTCTCAAAACCAAAACGAAACTTTTTCCAAATATTTCCGAATTTTTTTACGATGTCGTTCTCGCTCTCTCTTATTGGCTGCTGAGCTTGTAAAAACATCGGAGTGAGTTGGGGGAGAGGATTCTAGCTTCGTTGCAAAGCATCAAAGTAGTTTGTGAGAAGAGGACATTCTTACTATCGTTACTTTTTCTAAATATTTCCGAATTTTTTTACGATGTCGTTCTCGCTCTCTCTTATGGCTGCTGAGCTTGTGAAAACATCGGAGTGAGTTGGGGGAGAGGATTCTAGCTTCGTTGCAAAGCATCAAAGTAGTTTGTGAGAAGAGGACATTCTGACTATCATTGCTCCAGCTACGTAACCAAAAACTGCATGGCCAGCAGTCCAATAAATCCAGGCCATAACGTCACTTGCAGCGGGAGGTTGATTAGATAATAATGTTAAAAAATATAGCGCACCACCCCCAATGGCATATACAAGAATGTAAAGGATTATTCTCCCCTGAAGATTCCAAGTTTTTAGTATGTAATAAAGAGCAATAACGCTTATAATACAAGTTAAAAAATGGAAAACATATCCAAACAGCCAGACCGGCTTTAAGTCTTTGAGTACAGGGATATAATCAAAATTAAACAAAAGAATATAAGCAGTATTTCCCGTAAAGACGATAACAATTTTTAAAAGCAGCATTAATATAAAGCCTGCAAATAGGCCAATAGTCGTAAGTTTCAATAATTGTTTCATAATAGGGGGAAAGTCTAAAAACTTGTTTACTCAAATGTAAAATTATTTTTTATTTCTAAGTCTATTTTATTCAACTTCGACTTGTAATTTCCACACCACAAATCTGCGAAACGACAAAAAACCCGGAGTTCTCATCGGTCCTCCGAGCGTCCTTGCTAATTATGGTCGTTGCATAATTATGCAGAAGGTTGGAGAATATTTTTCTACCTGTCGCGCCAGTTACTTAACCTATCAAAGTATTGAAAACAAAGCCCGACGATTTGTTTTTACTGCTTCGCCGGTAGCTGTAAATCCTCAGAAAACATCTAATACAGATAGAAAAGCGTTCTCTTGTATCGAGTTGTGGTGAATATTCTTTTAGCGGAAGCAAAAAAATGTCTGCAATAAATTTCCTATTATATTTCTAATTATCTTTTACTTATTGCGAACTATTGTGCTTTTAATATTATTTTGTTAATTTTAATAAAATTTATTAAATTAGATGCTTACAAAAAAACTTAATTATGAAAAACAATTACCCAATTAAGAGATACCAAAAAAGTATTTCTTCTTTTAAAGAAAAAGTGCAATCGCACTTTTTCACGACCACTCGGTATCTTTCCGTAGCCTTATTAATGGCAATGACTCCCGCGGTACATGCTCAAGTAAATCAAATAGTTTCTCAGGCAGCTGACGGTCCATGTGCGGCAGTTAATGTTCCTTACACGCTTCCGCTGGCATCTGTTACTCAACCGGATTTGCCGGAATGCGTTATAATGGAAAATTTGAACGGAGATAACAGTTTTTGGGCTTCATCAGCCAGTACCCCTGGAATCACAGGACCAGTAATGAGATACGGATATAGCCTAACACTTTCTGCAGACGATTGGTTTTATACCAGAAAACTGAATCTTACTGCTGGAATTAGTTATAGACTAAACTTCAAGACAAGATCTGCTGGCTTTGAAGAGAAATTGAAAGTAGCAGTTGGATCTTTGCCAACGGCGACATCAATGACGCAAACACTTATGGACATTACAATACCTACTGGTATGTCTGCAGCACAAAGTCAAGTAGTTGATTTTACTGTTGCAACAACTGGAGTTTACAATTTAGGTTTTCAAGCACACTCTGACGCAGATCAGAATGCACTATATGTGGGAGAAGTTTCTTTATCAAATACACCAACATGTCTTGTGCCTTCAGCATTAATTGCAGACACTGCATCGATCACACAAACTGGATATACTTTTAGCTGGACTGCATCATCTAGTGCACCTGCAAATGGGTATGAGTTTGAAGTTCGTACTTCTGGCGCTGCTGGATCTGGCGCAACTGGACTTGCTGCAAGTGGAACTACAGCAGCAGGAATTACTACTGCTACTGCAACTGGTTTAAGCGCTGGTACTATTTATACAACTTATGTAAGAGCAGTTTGTTCTGCATCAGATTCCAGTACTTGGATTCAATCTGAACTTGTAAGTACAGGTTGTGCACCTGTAAATATTCCTTACAACTTGCCTTTAGCATCAGCTACTGTGCCTGATTTACCAATATGTGTTTCGATTGAAAATCTAAACAACGACAACAAATTGTGGAAAACTGCAACATCTACTACAGGTATTACTGGAAAAGTAATGCAGTATGCTTACAGTACTACTTTGGCTGCAGATGACTGGTTTTATACAGCTGCTCTAAATTTAACGGCTGGTACTTCTTACAGACTATCTTATAAATATAGAGCATCTGGTTTTGAAGAAAAACTTAAAGTAGCTGTTGGAACCGCTGCAACAGCAGGTTCCATGACTCAGATTCTAACAGATACTACAATTCCTGCATCTCAGAGTGCAGCAACTTTAGTAATTACAGATTTTACAGTTCCAACTACGGGCGTATACAATATTGGTTTCCAGGCGCATTCTGCTGCGAACATGAACTCTATTTACATTGGAGAAATGTCTGTAACCTTGGGGCCTACCTGTTTACCTCCTACAGGAATAATTGTCACAAATCTTGATAAAAATTCGGCAACTATCGCTTGGACTGAGCCAGATGTTATTCCTTCAAATGGATACTCTTACGAAATCAGAACTTCGGGTGCTGCAGGTAGCGGTGCGACTGGCTTATTTTTAGCTGGGACTACTGCTGTGGGAATTGTAACTGCAGATATTATTGGCCTTACACCCTCAACAGAATACAGCATTTATGTTTTTGGAAATTGCGGAACTGTTAATCAAAGTCTTTGGACTTCTGCAGTTATGTTTTCAACGCTTTGCGATTATCTTGTAATAGAAGCAATTAATGACACCACTTGTGTTGGCTCTACAGCAATATTGCAAGTAAGCGGCGCTACTACAGAGGTGACTTGGTATGCTACGGATACAAGTTTGGAAGTTCTAGAAACAGGACCACTTTTTGAAACTCCTGAATTATTACAAACTACCAGCTATTGGGCTCAAGCAACTACAGGATCAGGAGCATCACTATGCATGGCGCCATCTCGTACAGAGGTAATCGCGACTGTAAATGAAATTCCTGTAATCACAGGCAACAACGTTCAGACAGTAACTGTGGATGCATTTGAAGACGCTACTTTAGCTGATCTTGAACCGTTAGGAGGTAATATCAATTGGTTCCCTACGGAAGCAGATGCAATTGCATTTACTAATGAATTGGAAATTGGAACACAGCTGAATTCTGGAACTACATATTATGCGGTTCTTACAGAAGACGATTGTCGTTCACTTCCTTTCGCTGTTCTAGTTACAGTGGCGTTAGGAATTGAAAACAATGCGATGACTGCATTGTTATACTATCCAAACCCAGTTCAAGACCAACTGCATATCACCTACTCAGCGAATATTACTGCTGTAGTAGTGTACAATTTAGTCGGACAAAAAGTGATGACAATTACACCAAATGCGACCAATGTTACGCTTGACATGTCAAGATTGTCTGCTGGTACATACATGATTCAAGTAAATGCTGATACAGCATCAAAAGTAATCAAGGTGGTTAGGAATTAGTTTACAGTTTACAGTTAATAGTTTACAGTGGTTGAGAAGTAATAGTTTTCATCACACATATTTAAATTCAAAGCCTGAAACATCTTGTTTCGGGCTTTGTTGTTTTAAGTATTCAGCGTTCAGCCATAAGTCTTCAGCCATAAGCTGTCAGCATATAAAATATGAGCATACTTGAATTGCAAAATACATCATTCGACAAATCTTACTTTTGCTAAAAGCTAAAAGCTAATAAGGCTTCCGCCAAATATATTCACACCGCTCAAAACACGATTATTGCAGCCAAGACAATCAAGTTGAACAGACGATTCCTCCTCTTTTGAATTGAATAATTTGAATTCGCCTCTTCCGAAACTGAAATAGTTTTAGGATTTTAATTGAAGTCAGTGACATCTAATGTGAGCGCCATCAATTAAAACCTTAGACAATATTTAAAGATCACTTTAAAAGCATTTCTAAGCAAATTATACCGATACCGTAAATTAAGGGTTCATAACTATATTTTTTTGTGCTATTTGAATTATCCGGGAGTTTTAAAAAATAGGATTAAAGGGTTGCTAGGTATTGGGTTGGGGGTAAATCCATTCCATTAAGTGTTCTTAAAGTATACTTATATCTTAAAACATCCTCTAATAAAATCAGCTAATAAAATCAGCTGATATGAATTGGTCTTTGCTCCAGATCCTTCGGAGGGGGCTGGGGGAGGATTAAGATGAAACACCGAATAAAAACTAATTAGTACATAATAAATAAAGCCGCTACCAATATGATGATTTTTAACTATGTGATTAAAATTAACGTCTAAAACCTGATAACTGACTGCTGACAACTTCCGCAATAATTCCCACAACATTTTTGCATTTCTAGCATTAAAATCTTAATTTGCAAGGTCTTAAAAAAGTAAAAAATCACGATGAAAGATTCTTACCCAAATATTTCTTCGTACCTAACTATTGTAGCTGAGCGAATTTCAAATACAGTACGCCTTTCTATGGCGATTATTTTATGTGCTTGTTGGACTTTCTCCGGAAGTGCCCAAATTAATGAATACTACAACTTCAACAATAACCTACAATCGTGGGTTAGTACTGGTAGCGCAATTTTCACCTACAATGTCGCGCAATCTTGTGACGGAATTGGATCTGCTCGCTCAAATGTTTTCTATAATGCAACAAATGCTTTTCGGTCACCTTTACTTGGCAACGCAGTGGGAGAATTGGTCACCGTCAACTTTGATTATAAAGTTTTAAACTATTATGCAAATGAGCCCACAGCTGCTGATAAACTTGAAATAAATGGTCAATGGAGTAATTCGACACAAGGGCCGTGGACAACTTTTTTCACTTATAATTCTTCCAATCATATAACTTCAGCAAATTGCGTATCCAAAATCGAGACATTTACTCCAAGTCCCGGGCCACTTTATATAAGATTCGAAAATCGTGCAATTGGACAAAGTACGGATATCTATTTCTACTATGACAATGTTAGCATTATCGAGGGAGCTATTCCTTCTTGTCTTCCTGTTGAATCAGTTTCGGTTTTACCAAATTCAATTGGTTCAAATTCATTTGCCGCAACTTGGGTTGCTGCTGAAGTATCGGCGCAAATAGGGTATGAGTACGAGGTTCGTACTTCTGGAGAAGCCGGATCGGGAAATCTAGGGCTTGCTGCAAGCGGAATCGTTGATCCGAGTATTAATTCTGCGCTTATAAATGGACTGAATTTAAGTACAGTTTATACAATTTATGTTAGAGCTAAGTGCGGCGCAGATGAATTTAGTGTATGGCGATCCTCGTCACCAGTTACAACCTTATGCGGGGTGGAAACTGTACCTTACAATATACCATTTGCAACCGCAAATGTACTTGCGCTGCCAAATTGCATTTCTATACAAGATGTAAATAATGATTCTAAGACTTGGAAATCAAATGTGGGTACGGCGGGAATTATCGGAAAAGTGATGCAATATATTTACAGTCCCATAAACGATGCGGATGATTGGTTTTATACCTCGGCATTGCATCTTGAATCAGGAGTTTTGTACCGCCTCACTTTTAAATACAAAACAGCTGGTTTTGAAGAAAAATTAGCAATTGCGATTGGCTCTTCCGCAACTGCAATTTCCATGACTACAATTTTGGATGATATTACAATTCCCGTCTTGTTGACCCAAGCGGTGACAAAAACAATAGATTTTACTCCTCAAACTTCAGGCACTTTTTATCTAGGTTTTCAGGCGCATTCTGCAGCAAATAAAAATTCAATTTTCGTAGGCGAGGTAGCTCTAGATTTTGCGCCAACTTGCTCGGGTCCCTCAAATATCGCTGTTTCGAATATAGATAAAAACTCTGCAACAATTTCATGGGTACCTTCGCTGGGCCAAAACATTACTTCTTACAATTATGAAATAAGAACTTCCGGTCAAGCCGGAAGCGGTGATCAAGGACTGATTTCAACTGCTCAAGTCTCTCACACAACAAACTTGGTTAATATCATCGATTTAATTCCAGATACAACTTATTACATATACGTAATAGCGAATTGCAGTTTGCAAGAACAAAGTGATTGGACAAGTTCATTGCGCTTTAAGACGCTCTGCGACTATGACGAATTCGAAGGTCAAAATACTATCATCTGCGAAGGCACTTCAGCAATTTTAGAAGTCATTGGAGTGGATGATCAGGTTAATTGGTACAAAACCCAAAATAGCAACATTATTTTGGCAACGGGTCATATGTTTATTACGCCTCAACTTTCAGAAACTACAACCTACTTTGCAAAAGCTTTCTCTATTTTGCAAGGACAGTTAATAGAGGTTGGTCACGGCGCAGAGATTTCCAGCTCATTCCAAAATCCGTTCTATTCTCTGTGGAGCAACAGCCATACACAGCATCTTATTCGTGCTTCAGAATTATTAAATGCAGGAATGGCTGCCGGACCTCTGCATTCAGTAGCCCTTACAGTTACAGATATAGGCACAGTTGCTATGAAAAATCTCAGCATAAAGATTGGATCTTCATCTAGTACTAATGCAGAAAGTTTTATAAACAATGATAATTTTTCAACGGTATTTAGTTCTCAAAGTTTTATGCCGATCCAAGGTGTTAATGTTTTTCAATTTAACAATTCATTTCAATGGGATGGAATTTCAAACATAGTAATAGAGTTTTGCCACTATAATCCTATTGAAGCTTCTACTATGAGCCGATCAATTCTTGCTGACCAGACATCTTTTATTTCGACCGTAAAATCGCATCTAACACCCAGCGACAATATACCTCAGATTTGCAGTGACATTAGCTCCAACCAATTGTCTTATAAATTAAGACCACTATTTACATTTAATGCTACTATTATATGCGAAAATCCAAATCGTGTAGGAGTTACCGCGACAGTTTTAGATCGTCCGGTAATTAATGCCGAGAATATTCAGCTTGTTAATGTTACCGCGATGGAAGACGCTACCTTGGCAGATCTCGAACCATCTGGCGAAAATATACTGTGGTTTGCTTCCTATCAAGATGCTATTGATTATACTGCTCCGTTACCAATAACAACTCAGCTTAATTCTGGCGATACATATTATGCCATACTGCAAGCAGAAGACTGCTATTCTCTTCCTTTTCCAGTTACCGTGACTGTAGAATTAGGTTTAGCATCACAGTCAATGGCACAATTGAAATATTATCCAAACCCTGTCAAAGACCAATTATTTATTAAGAATGACGAGAAGATTTCTGCAGTAGAGGTTTTTAATAGTATTGGTCAGAAAATGCTAATACTGACTCCAAATGTGCAAAGTGTGTCATTAGATGTGTCCTCCCTGAGAGCAGCAACATATATTTTAAAAATCACTACCGAAACTTCTTCAAAAACGCTTAAGCTGATCAAGCAGTAATTATAAATCAACAAAATTTGCTTTCGCGTGTTTTTTATAATAAAGCGTTTTTGCTAAATCTCAGGGATTGAATTTAATTTTATAGAGGCTTTCGCCAAATAGCTTCTTCGCGAGTAATAGACGGGCTTTACTATTTAGATAATTCGGTGCATTGACCACCTGAGCATATTAATTATTTTATATTCGAGAGATTTTCTTCCGAAGCAGTCATTCTCAAATTTTCATAATTAATACCTTAAGTATCATTTCGTCTTGCCAATTAATTTAATTACCAGATTATAGAAACATCGCAATTTAAATTAATTAGCGAATTTGCATATACTTACATGATTATTTTCGATAGATTTTAGCTTGTTTTTTTGCATAAAATAGTAAAGCCCTGAGTCAGTCTAAATAAGTTTAAGCAATCAATTTTGTAGAAATATTTTGCCAAAAATATTTTCAAACATGATTTAGCACTTTTTATAATAAAATAATTATTTTTTCGGAAATCATAAAAAGAAGATTTCATTTGTGTTAATTATATTAACAGACTGGGATCAAGAAATCTATTGGTATTCATTTGATCAAGTCGCGCACTATAAATCCGGTGCTTAAACGAGTATTTACGTCATTGAACGTAATAATTATGGTACTCGATTCCTGTGAAATATCTTTGCTGTGTTTGAGATTGACCTCATCAGTTTCAGACCCCAAATATAAACCTACTACCTAATAATTCCCTCGACTATGAAAGCAAAAACTACTCCTCTATTTTTTCTGCAGGATTTTGCAGTCAAAACTAAATCATCTCTACTTTCAGTAGCGTTAATTATGATGATGCTTTTCTCAATTTCTAATGATGTATTTGCTCAACCTTTTCCTAATGGAAGAACTATTGTATCAACACAGGGTACTAATGGGTTCTTTAGTGCCGTAGGAAACTCCTATAAAGGAATTACACCTTTTAATGGAGAAACTCGTAGCGCCCGTATGCAATATCTATTTAGTGATAATGATTTTATTGAAAACGAAGGTGCAACTTTGGCAACTGGCGACAAGATAACTATTTTATCATTTAAGCTAGGCGGCTTATTTCCTATTACAAATTTTTCAAATATAACGATTCGTTTAGGTTATACTACGGAGGGAGATTGGAACAAAAAATCTCAAGCACGAGTACAACAATCTACCGCAAATTTAGTAGATGTTTACAGTTCCTCTCGATCATTTGCTGGTGAGGTAGGATGGGTAGATTTCGAATTAAATCAAGCTTTTCCTGTAAAGGATCCTTCAAACGCAGGCTCTAGTCTTATAGTTGAAATTTCGTACACATGCGAGGTACAGGGGTACGAACAGTTCGCAGTATCGTTCTTATGTTCACAATCTACGAACACCATCCGATCACGCGGTGTTTATTTGAATGCTAATGTTCCTCTTGTCGAAGGTAAAGACTTATATTGGGATCATACAAGTGCAACTCAAGTTCCTCCAACTTCTGTAATTAGACAGTTAAGGCCTTTTATCAAATTTACTTATAAAGCTACTGCAGCTAATACGCAAAAAGCGATTTATTCACAAAATTCATCGCTATTATGCGCTGGCGATCCTTTAACCGTAAGTATATCAAATTTTTACGGGACTGGATTAGAGTTGCAGTGGCAGGAAAAGGATCTTATTATGGATAATTATATGTCCTTGCCATCAGAAACTTCAGCGACATATAGTACAGTACAGCCAGTCGTAGACCGCATACTGCGATGCAACCTAATTCTTCCGGGCGGGGGTTTTGGATCAGCTACTGAAAATATGACATTGAGAGGAGTAAATAAATATGAAGGTGGAGTTTGGCGAGATGGTCCACCCGCAGTAGGTACAAGTGCCTATTTTGCCAGTAATGCTAATATTGGTAGTATGAATCTATGCTCAATTTTTATCAAACCTGGTAAAACTGTAAATGTCGAAAGTGGCGCAACTTTAACTTTGGATAGAAAAATCACTTCTTTAGGGGCAAATGGGAATGGAACTTTGCTCTTTAAGAACAATGCAACATTGTTGCAGAATAATGACCAACAAAATGATATAAATAATATACAGTATCAGCGTAATACTACTGCCATGAACAGGTATGATTTTACTTATTACTCTTCACCGGTACATGGTGCTACTATAGGAAGCGTTTCGCCACATACCCTTTGGGATAAATATTACGAATATGTTCCTGCTACTGGATGGAGAGTGCTAGATTCTTCGTACGTAATGAAGCCTGGAGTTGGTTATGCAATACGTGCTCCACAGAACTACGCAATTTCTGGGAATGCGCAAATTTTTACGGCAAAATTTTCTGGAAAACCTGCAAATGGTAATGTGCCCGTACTCGCTAGTGCAGCAGCAGGCGGCTATAATCTGATAGGAAATCCATATCCTTCAGCAGTAGATGCAGCAATATTCCTCACAGAGAACAGCAGTACGCTCGATGGGACTGTTTACTTTTGGAAGCATGAACATGGATATTCTTCTACCCCGGATGCTAATGGGCAATATGGATATTCTGGTGAAAACTACGTGAGTGTGAATTTCAGCGGAAGCACTGACGGAGAAACAACCTTAGAGGTGCCATCAGGGCAGAGTTTCATGGTGAAAACGAAAACAGGCGGTGGGCCTGGCGAAGTTATGTGGAAAAACAGTCACAGAATTGGTGATCAAAGCGGTGTTCAGTTTTATAAAGTTGGTAACGATAAAAATGAATTGCAACGGCCCTCATCTCCGGCCGGACGTATATGGCTTGAGCTTTTAGGACAGCAAGGAGTTTATCAAAGAATGTTAGTTGGATATGTGGCCGGCGCTACCGAAGCCTACGATAATGGATATGATGCCGAGCATATGCAAGCGGGTAGTTTAGGATTTTATGCCATTGCGAATGACGAAAGTCATTTGGGAATTATGGCAAAAGGAATGCCTTTCACTCATGAAAGTATAATCCCTATTGGGTTTTCAGCAGCAACCGCTGGACCATTAACGATCTCTAAATTTCACCAACATGGATTTTTTGAAGATTATGTGGTTTACCTAAATGACAAATTAACAAACACCTCTCACAATCTGTCTGAAAGTTCATATACATTTACATCGGCTGTAGGAACTTTTAATAACCGATTCATTATTGCATTTAAACCAAAAACGCAAGTAGTGATAAATCCAAATGTAAAACCGTATTCAGTTGTATTGATTGACAAAGCAGAAGCTTTACAATTATATTCGAATGCTGATGCGATTAAAAATGTAATTGTCTACGACATTACAGGTAGAGTTATTGCAAGAGCTTCAAACTGCAATTCGGTTGAAGTTGCTCTATCAAAAGTACCTAGAACAAATCAATTAATTGTTGTAGAAATTCAATTAGAAAATGGAATTGTGGAAACACAAAAATTTCAATTCTAATATTAAAACGTAACCTAAATTTATTTAAATATTTTATTATGAGAGATTTTTACCCCCCAAATCGATTAAAAAAGCAGAGCAGTATTAGCAAGATTGTTAGCCAGTTTTGTCTTGTTTTTTTATTAGCTTTATTTTTAACTCCTGCAACCTCGAATGCTCAATTAGTTTATACCGTGACGGAAGGCGAGCTGCAAAGTTCTGCACAAGGTATTAGCCCTTTCGCAACTTCAGTTGCGAATCAAAGAAGCCAATATTTATATGTAGGTAGTCTTTTAGTTGAACAAGGCGCTACCAACGGTTTTATCACAAAGATTGCCGTAAAAATTACGCAACTTGCCCAGCCTACGAATATATTACCTCAAAACTTGAGAATTAAAATGGGTCAGACTGATTTGACGTCACTTCCTTCATCATTAATCCCCAACTTGTCAGTGCACTATGCAACAATCCAAGAAAATATTACTCAGACAGGATGGTATACAATTACTTTAAATAATCCATTTGAATGGGACGGTTATAGTAATATTGTGATAGAATTCTGTCGAACTAATCAAAATGTTGGGGAAAGCTTTGAAGTTGAAGTGTTTTTAGGAGAAGTGGGTGAATACCGAACTGCTGGACTTGTATCAACTACTTTAAATGGTAATGGTTGTACGTTAACTGGTAATACGGCAATAACGCTACCAAATAGAAGACTTCTTCCTAGTATGAGGTTTACTATGAGCAATCCATGCTCAGGAACTCCAAATCCTGGAACTATTGTGGTGACAGGCGGCGATGATTATTGTTCAAGTCCTTTTACGCTTTCAGCAACTGATTCATCAATACAATCTGGACTTAGTTACCAGTGGCAGTATAGCTACAGTGGGAATGCTGATTTTACAGACATTCCAGGTGCGACAACTGCGACTTTAACTACAACTCAATCATTTGCTACTTACTATAGAAGGGGTGTTTCTTGTGGGAATTCGCAAGCAATGATTTATCCGCCAGCATTGTATGTAGATGGTCCGAATTGCGAGTGCAATCCAACGGTATCAAGTAATAATTCTACTGGAATTACAAATGTAAACTTCGGTTCAATTAACAATACTTCCGCAAGTACACCTTATTATACAAACTTTACAGCAATGCAAACCATTGTAAATAAGGGCGCAATTTTGCCGCTTTCAGCAAAAGTTACTGTTGCTGAAGCTGCAGTTACAGTTACAACAAAAGCATGGATTGACTGGAATCAGAATGGGGAATTTGAGTCTACTGAAGAATATAACTTAGGTGCTATAACAACTGGAACAAATGTGTCTTCGGGGGCTACTGCAAGTGTAACTGTTCCCGCAAATGCTGAACTCGGATTAACTAAAATGAGAGTTCGTTCTGCTGCGTTGGCTACCGGTGAAGTTTTGACAGCATGTGGAAATTTCCAAAGTGGAGAAACAGAAGATTACACAATCAAAGTGGAAGAAAACTTAGGAATCAACAGCTCAACTATTTTGGCTAGTTCTATAGTTGTAATTTCTCAAGGAAGTCAGGTAAACATACGATCTACGATAGACCCTATCGAATCAATTAATGTGTACGATATAAGAGGGAGAATGCTATACAAAAAAACTGGACTGAATGATACTGAGATGTCTGTACAGCTGAATACGGTTGCATCGCAACTTTTAATTGTCGAAATAAAAACGTTATCGGGCTATACAACAAGCCGAAAAGTAAGTATAAAGTAAGTATCTAAATATAATCAACCTATATCTTTTAACATTTGGAAGATATAGGTTATATTTGCAAAATAAATCCAAACTAACATGAATAAAACTACAAGTATTACTAAAATAAGCTGCTTTCTAGCAGTTTTTGTGTTGAGCATTATCAGCACTTGGGCTCAGTGCACCGCGCCTGCAGCTGTGACTATAACTGAAATTACATCAGTGAGCGCCAAAGTTCAGTGGAATTCTTCCGCTTCAGCTGATGGTTATGAAATAGAAATAAGAACTTCTGGCGTGGGCGGTAGTGGATCGGATGGCCTGGTTTCCACCTTTACTGAGCCTAGCAATAGTACATACACCGTATCAAATTTGACTCCTGCAACTAATTACATTGCTTATGTACGAACTAAATGCGTCGATGGGACAAAGACTCCTTATACTGCGTCTGAAACTTTTACGACTTCAGGCTTAGGCCAAGTTTTGGCATTGGTGGCTACTGAGATTACAGGCGAAAGCTTTTTGGCAAGATGGGCAACTCTACCCGGTGCAACTGAATATAGAGTTTTATATTCGCAGGATCCGCTAGTTGCTGTTTCACCTTTAATAGAATACGCTGGTATAAACCTAGTAAAAACTATCTTTGATTTAGATTCAGAAGAAACTTATTATTATAAGGTACAAGCTAGAGTAGGTGATGGGCCATGGATTGCAGATTCAAATATTATTTTGGTTGAAACAAATGTAATTGAGCCGACAATAGCAGTGTGGAATGGTATAAACTGGACCGCACAACCAACCGCACAAAAAGACGTTTTCATTAATGCAAATTTTAATACCGCCACCGATGAATTTGGTTTTGGATTAAATACCAAAGATCTTAGACTTGCCTCTGGCAACAAATTTACTGTTGCCTCAGGTACTGGAGTACTTGTATATGGGTCAATAATCAATGAGGCGGATGTTACTGACTTTGTTGTCGAGAGTAATGGAAATATTAAGCAACAGGTACCTCTCGGAAATACAAGTGTGATAACTAATACAGGTCCGATTACTGTTGTACGAAATAGTTTTCCTATCTATAGATTGGATTACACAGCATGGTCCTCACCTGTATCAAATCAAAGCTTAGTTAATTTTTCTCCAAATACTACTGCAAATCGCTTTTATCAATATACGTCCTCTACGGCATCTTACACACCAATTGCCAGCACAAATGTTTTTGTTCCTGGAAAAGGGTATCTGATCAGAGCGCCAAATAATTATACAGCTTACGATACAATAGCTCCCACAGCTGGAGTTTCTTGGGAAGGTAAATTTCAAGGTATACCAAATAATGGTACTATTACTTTTAACCTAGAACAAAAATTTAATTTAGTTGGAAATCCGTATCCTACAGACATGGCTAATTCAGCTTTTTTAAACCGAAATGAAGATAATATAGAGGGGTCAATGTGGTTTTGGAGAAGAAGAAATAATCCAAATGGTGGCGATACATCTTCTTACTACGCAGTTTATTCTAGGCTGGGAGGTACCAATATTACTCCAATTACTGATGGTGGTTTAGAAGTTCCTAGTACTAGGCCAGGACTTGTGTCAAAAGTTGGTCAAGCGTTTTTAGTTCAAACAAAATCAGCCTCTACAAATCCAGTCTTATTATTTGACGAATCTGTTAAAAAAGAGGATAATTTCGAAAATATCTTTTTTAAGCAGCAAGCTGATCAGGTTGAAAAACATGTGTTTTACCTCAATATGACGGCGGCTAATGGAATCTTTAGTCAAGTGCTTTTAGGTTTTGCAGGTGATGCTTCTGATGGAGTAGACCGTAACGACGCAGTTTATATTGGAGATAGTCCAATTGCTCTTTCTTCTTTAATCGATAACCAAGCATACACTATTCAAGGTAAAGCATTGCCATTTGACGCTACGCAGGAATTTGCAATGAGATTCGAAACATCTATTGCAGGATCTTACAATATTGCTCTTGAGGACGTTACAGGAATGTTTATTGAAAATGTAGATCCAATATTAGTCGATATGATGACAAACACTTCTACAAATTTAAGAAATGGTTCATATAGCTTCGCAACTGAAACTGGTGTATTCGATACTCGATTCAAAGTTGTGTTTGTTGAAACAGCTTTAGGTACAGTGGACAATGCTATCAATGCTAATGCAGTTGCAGTGATCAATAACAATAACGTTCTTTCAATCGATGCTGGATCATACACAATCAATAATATTGTTATTTACGATATGTTAGGTCGTGCTATCTATAAAACATCAAATGTTGATTCTACTACAACTAGCATTTCAGATTTAAGATCACAAAAGCAGATTATTCTTGTTCAGATTTCTACAGATCATGGAGTTGTAACTAAGAAAGTTCAGTTCTAATAAATTTGTTTTTAAGTTTATATTTAAATAAGCCTCCTTGAAAATGGAGGCTTTTTTATTACGCTACTTTAAAGAAATCTGGATGTGAATACGCTATTTTTCTTCACTGTATTTCATAAGCTAGAAGTTGGATATAGTATTGCTGCAACAATTGCAATATTTAATCATGGCACTTTTGTAAAAAAGAGACTCTCTGGGGCCATTTATATCAGTCACATTTGATACTAGTGGTATTGCATCGCGCGATATTCAGATCAATTGACCTACTTCTACGGAAGCTTTTGAGTGCATAGTTCATAATAAACCAAGCATTATCCAGAGATTTCTTTTTTTTTATTATAACCCAGCAATAATCTTATAGTAAGATATATTGTGTTCTCAAAAATGATCTTCTAATAGCACTTAAATATTTGCGCAGATTCTATGTGTTTATACTGAAATTCCTCGCTTTGATTGGCTTTCTCCTTTATTTTAAGTGAGGAGCGACAATAGTATATTCAGTATGCCAAAATAAGTCGTGTTGCACGACGATAATAAGCAGAATAAAGATTAGCAGTAGCGACTGTTTCCGTCAATTTACATTATAATAAACGCGATTGAGGCATTGAAACAAAGTGAAACCTTGTCATTTGATAACCTTGCTTAAAACTTGTTTTCAGCCGTAAATGAGGAATCTAAAGTCAACAATTAATTATGCCTTAACTATTACAAAAATAAATGAAGTAGCGAAAAAAAGTGCATGAAATTATTTCATCAACTTAACCGTAGTCGGAGAAAGGAAGGATCTTTTTAAAGAACTTGCAATTATAATAGGAGGACTCAGAAGTTTCAAAAAATGCCTTGAACGACTTAAGATTTTCTAGAATAGCATTGACAAAAACTATTATCTAACAAATCAATCTTACCTTGGAATTCTTCATCTGAAAAAATCCTTTCATGACTGTATGTTTTGATTATAATTATTTTTTTTCGGAAATGACTTCCTTTCTATTGCAGGGATAAGAACCTTTTGGATAATTATTTTGGCGGGGATTATCAATAACAATAAAATCGTCGTCCGATTATATTCAGCTGACTTTGATAAATCAGTTTCAAAATTAGAAATTAACGTTCGAATAAAATCAAAAAAAAGAAGAAAGTGTAAAGAGTAAATTTTATAAATTTCGTCGAAAGCGAATTATAATAAAAATATTTGCTCAAAATTCAGAAGAAGTTTGACTGTGTCATTTCTACCTGATTTCTAAATTTTGAAATGAGTACGAAATCTTCCTAATCGACTGCTAGACGATAAAATGCTCGACACATATATAAACAACTAAAGTTCGATGATTAGTCGAACTTATATATAATACCAAGAAAAGTTTTTATTTTGAAACTTCTACTGTACGTGTATTTTTGTATGTATAATATGCAAAAGCCAATCCGATAATTGCTAACCATATAAGTTTACCATTAATTGGTGCTACTGGTAAATCATCATCTCCTTCTAAGGTGCCATCACCGTTATCATTTCCTGGCCCTGGTTGCGCAAAAGCGATGAAATCTAGCGACAGAAAGAATATTGTAAAGAAAGAGGTAAGTAGTATTTTTTTCATAATAGGAGCGACTTTGGGTTTAATGTACGGCAAAGATATTTATTAATTTGATCATAATGCGCATTAAACTATAGTTTTAGATGAACAGTACAGTTATTACGACAAAGAACATATTGCTGATGTTGTACTGAACTTTGCAAATATACAATATTTCTTCATACGAGCTAATTTTCTCAATTATAAAAGCAAACTAATAATTTTATTTACTTGAGAATTTGAGATCTCAATTCAGGCAGGAGTTAATAATTTTTCTGTTCTATACAAAGCTTTTCTAAAATATTCTTTGTTAGCGATTTGAGGTCGGAAATTCAAGTTTGAATTATAATTGATAACTACATCAATATTTTTGATCTTATTTGGAAGGGCGTGAAATCTTTTCAAAATGACACGTAAATGTAACTACAAGTAATATCTCAGATCTGAATATTGAAAGCCAAATTATTTTATTGCAATTTGCTACGGATTACGGACAGTAACTAAAAAAGTTT
The DNA here is from genome assembly GCA_038243675.1 of Flavobacteriales bacterium. Lineage (GTDB taxonomy): Bacteria > Bacteroidota > Bacteroidia > Flavobacteriales > Flavobacteriaceae > Flavobacterium. Next base: position 40,741 of record JBBSQV010000005.1, on the reverse strand, counting down.
AATTCTAAGAAAGTTAAGATTTTCATTTTTGTAATAAGGCCTCCTTTGCAAAAAGGAGGCATTTTTGTGTTCTGCCCAACTCGCTCTTATATTTCAACAAGCTCAGCAACCGGGGAGGGGTAAAAGAACTTTCCAAGGAGTGAGGGTTTTTGCTGATGTTTAATAGCGATTAAATCTGCAATTTCCACTTTCTAATTCCAAGCTCTCTCTATTTTTTAGCCCCGATAGAAGCGGCATCCTTTCCAGTACTGCCGCGATAGCTGCAGTACTGGAAAGATACAGCGAATAGCGGGAACTAGCTCCAAATCAAAAAAATCATCAAGGAGAGAAAATCACTTTTTGTTTAAAACAAAAAGCCCTCTTTTTGCAAAGAAGGCTTTCATATTTATGTATTTTATTCTTAAAACTCCGAGGTAAAGAACAACTTCACATTCGGATATTTACTTTGTGTCATTTGAATGGTGAAATCTGAATCCGCAAGGAAAACCAATTGTCCGTACTTGTCTTTTGCCATATATTTCTGCTTGATTCTTAGAAATTCTTTGAATTCATCACTTTTAGGATCTTTAGGCTGAACCCAGCAAGCTTTGTGAACTGGGAAATTCTCGTAGCTACACTTCGCGCCATATTCGTGTTCAAGTCTATACTGAATAACTTCGTACTGAAGTGCTCCTACGGTACCGATAATTTTACGGTTATTAAGTTCTAAAGTAAATAACTGCGCAACTCCTTCGTCCATCAACTGATCGATTCCTTTTTCGAGTTGCTTCGATTTCATAGGATCTGCATTGTTGATATACCTGAAATGCTCGGGTGAGAAACTCGGAATTCCTTTGAAACTCATCTGCTCGCCTTCGGTTAACGTATCTCCAATTTTGAAATTTCCGGTGTCGTGTAATCCGACAATATCGCCAGGATAGGATATATCGACAATCTCCTTTTTCTCTGCAAAAAATGCGTTGGGACTAGAGAATTTTAAATTCTTCTTTTGTCGTACGTGGTAGTAGGGTTTATTACGTTCAAAAGTTCCTGAAACAATTTTGATAAACGCCAGTCTATCTCGGTGTTTCGGATCCATATTGGCGTGAATCTTAAAAACGAAACCGGTCATTTTTTCTTCGTAAGGATCCACCAACCTCGTTTCGCTTTCTTTAGGTCGAGGCGATGGTGCTATTGTAATAAAGCAATCCAATAATTCTCGAACTCCAAAATTATTAAGAGCCGAACCAAAAAATACTGGCTGCAACTCTCCATCAAGGTATTCTTGTCTGTTGAATTCTGGGTACACTTCGTCAATCAATTCAAGCTCTTCTCTAAGTGTGGTAGCGGCTTTTTCGCCAACTAATTCGTCAAGTTCGGCGCTCTGAATATCTTCTAAAGCTACAGTTCCTTCGATATTTTTACGGCTATCTCCACTAAAAAGGTTTACGTTTTTTTCCCAAAGGTTGTAAATTCCCTTGAAGTCATAACCCATTCCGATAGGGAAACTAAGAGGAGTAACTCTAAGTCCTAGTTTTTGCTCCACTTCGTCCATAAGGTCAAACGCATCTTTTCCTTCGCGATCCAGTTTATTGATAAACACGATAATCGGAATTTTACGCATTCGGCAAACTTCAACCAATTTTTCTGTCTGCTCTTCCACACCTTTGGCAACGTCAATTACAACAATTACACTGTCAACTGCAGTAAGAGTTCGGAAAGTATCTTCGGCAAAATCCTTGTGTCCAGGAGTATCGAGGATATTGATTTTTTTGTCTTTGTAAATAAATGCAAGTACCGATGTAGCTACCGAAATTCCACGCTGACGTTCGATTTCCATAAAGTCACTCGTTGCACCTTTTTTAATCTTATTGTTTTTAACAGCTCCTGCCTCCTGAATCGCTCCTCCAAAAAGTAATAACTTTTCAGTAAGAGTTGTCTTTCCCGCATCGGGATGCGAAATAATTCCAAAGGTTCGGCGTCTGTTGATTTCTTCTATAAAGCTCATAGGTTTTTTCTAAAATAGGCTGCAAAAATACTACTTATTATCAAACTTATTGAAGTCAAATCCTAATTGCTGTATATCTAATAATTGTGTCCTATATATTAAGGACACAAGATCTTTAAATTTTTGTTTGTTGTTAAGACTTTTTCAAGTCGAAAAATCACAATTACTTAATATAATTCAACAAAAATATAAGGAAAAAATTATCAATGTTTTGTTAATAATTTTATGTTAATAGTAACTATCAAAGTTGTACAATGCAGGGTAATTGTTATTTTTGCGAACGGCAATTTTAATTTTGCCATATTTATAACCTAGAAGTTTTTATAATAATGAAAGTAAGACAATTGTTATTTGGATTTTTGATCGCTGCAAACCTTACGGCTGTAGCACAAAACAAACCTAAGGAAGTACTATTTACAATTGATAACAAGCCCTTCTATTCTGACGAATTTTCCAGAGTTTATAAAAAGAACTTGGATCTTGTAAAAGATGAATCTCAGAAAGATCTTAATAACTACTTAGATCTTTATACTATCTACAAAATGAAAATTTCCAAAGCAAACCAACTAGGACTGCAAAACGGAAAACAATATCAAGATGAGCTTAAAAATTACAGAGTTCAACTGGCCAAAAACTATACAACTGATTCAAAAGTTACTCAGGAATTAGTAAATGAAGCTTACAATCGGATGCAGAAAGAAGTGAAAGCTTCTCATATTTTGCTACTTGTAAATGAAGATGCTGCTCCCGCAGATACTTTAAAAGTGTATAAACGTGCCATGGACGTGTATAACCTTGCTGCTAAAGGAAAAGATTTCGGTGATCTTGCCATCCAGTATTCGGAGGATCCTTCGGCGAAAGAGAATAAAGGAAGTTTGGGATATTTCACAGCCTTTAGAATGGTTTATCCTTTTGAATCGGCTGCATTTGAAACTCCAAAAGGAAGTGTTTCGAAGCCAATACGTTCTCAATTTGGATATCACATCATCAAAGTTGACGATGTTCGCGATAATCGTGGTGAAGTGTCTGTAGCTCATATCATGACTGCGAAACCTTCTGATGGGAACGTCGAACTTTTAGCGAAAGCGAAAAATACGATAGACGAATTATACAAAAAGATACAGCAAGGAGAAGATTTCGCAACCTTGGCGAAGCAATTTTCCGAAGATAAAGCGTCATCTCCTAATGGCGGACTACTCAATACATTCTCTGCGGGACAATTAAGTTCGGAGGTTTTTGAAGACATTTCATTCGGACTTAAAAATGAAGGTGATTATTCAAAACCATTTGAAACAGAATTCGGATACCACATCGTGAAACTTCACAAAAAGATTCCGATGAAGAGCTTTGAAGAGATGAAAGCTGAAATCGAAAATCGTATTGGTAAAGATGATCGTTCAAGATTGATTGTAAAATCAATGAATGACCATTTGAGAGCAAAATATCCAGTTAAGCGAAATGATAAACTATACGCTTCGGTAAGGAAAGCTGTTAATGATAAAGTGTACGAAGCAGACTATACACTTCCTGAAAATTTGAAACCTTACGAAGGAACGCTTTTTACAATTAAGGATAAATCAATTACAGGAGTAGATTTCTTGAACTTTATAAAAGATCAGCAAAGACGTGCATCAGATATTAAACCAATAGGAAAATTGGTAGATGTACAGTACAACGATTTTGTAAATAATCAACTTGCAACTTACAACGATGCTCAGTTAGAAACAGAATATCCTGAATTTGCTGCTATTATGAATGAGTACCGTGACGGTCTTCTTCTGTTTGATCTGATGGAAAAAGAAATTTGGGAGAAATCTAAAACTGATACGGTTGGACTAGAGAATTTCTACAATGCACATAAAGACAATTACAAATGGGCAGAAAGATATGATGCAGTTATCTACTCTTCTACCAGCAAAGACGCGATTGCAAAAGCTAGAAAATTCTTAAAGAAAAAGAAAACGACTGAATACATTAAAGAGCAGTTGAATACAAAAGAGAAAGTGAACATCATGTCAAAAACGGGCGTTTTTGAAAAAGGAAATGATGTGCTTCCGAAAACGATGACTGCAAAAAAAGGTGTTTCAGGAATTTTGCAGGAAGGTAATTATTATTATGTAGTTAAATTAAATGACGTAAAACCTGCTGGTCTTAAAACATTGGACGAGAGTAGAGGTAGAGTAATCAACGATTATCAACAGTATCTTGAAGAAAAATGGGCTGATGAATTGAGAAAAGAATTCACTCTGAAAGTAAATCAAGACGTTTTTACGAAAGTGAAATCTGAATTGAAATAAGATTAAATGAAGAAATTACTTCTTGCAAGCTTTCTGATCATTTTAGCAACCTCATGCAGTTATTTTAAAAAAGATAAAGAGCCAGAAGCTATTGCACGAGTGGGCCAGGAATATTTATTTCTTGAAGACATCCATAATTTAGTGCCTGACGGAAGTACAAAAGAAGACAGTATTCAGATTGTTGAAAGTTTTATAAATCGCTGGGCAACACATAGATTACTAATTGCTAAGGCCGAATTAAACTTAAATGACTCAAAAAAATTAGAGTTTGATAATTTGGTTCAGCAGTACAAAATTGATCTTTATACAAAAGCGTATATCGAAGAATTGGTAAAGCAGACGATTGATACAACGGTGACTTCGGAAGAGTTGAAAGAGTATTATAATATTAATAAAGATAACTTTCGCACAAGCGAGGCACTTCTGAAGCTTAGGTATATTCATTTGCAAAACGACAACCCAAAGTACGAAATCATCAAGCAAAAGTTTTTTGATTACAATAAAAAGGATAAGCAGTTTTGGGAAACTTATAAATTGCAGTTCAAAGATTTTGCAATGAATGATTCGGTTTGGGTAGAGATGAATCAGGTTTATAAAAAACTTCCATTCGTTACTCCCGAAAATAGGGATTCTTACATTGCAGCAGGAAAATCAATACAGTATAGAGATTCATTAGATATGTATCTCATAAAAATAGTAAACGTTACCAATAAAAATCAGGTGAGTCCGTTCGAGTACTTGCAGCCTACCTTAAAGCAGGTAATTGTGAATAAAAGAAAAATAGAATTAATAAAGAAAATTGAAAAAGAAATCACCGATGATGCCATTAAAGACAAGGAATATGAAATTTATAAATAATGTACGTACGCTTTTCGCTGCGCTTTTCCTTATGGTAGGAGTGTCGATGGATGCACAAGAGATCATTCCGATTTCTGAAACAGTTATGGATACTGTAAAACCACAGTTTAGCAAAAGGCAAAAAATTGACGGAATTGTTTCGACAGTGGGTGATTATATTATTCTTGACTCTGATATTGACAAGGCTTACCTTGAAATTTCGGGACAAGGAAACTCTATAAAAGACATTACAAGATGTCAGCTTTTAGGAAAGTTGATGGAAGATAAATTGTATGCACACCATGCAATTCAAGATAGTATTGTTGTTACAGACGAGCAGGTAAAAGATCGTATGAGTCGTCAGATTGACTATATGGTTCAGCAATTGGGCACAATGGACAAGGTGGTTCATTACTTTAAAAAAGATTCTGAAGATGAATTGAGATCAGACCTTTTTGAAGTTATTAAAACCAACGCTCTTACAGAAGAAATGCAGAGCAAGATTGTTGGGGAAGTAGAAATTACTCCCGAGGAAGTTCGTACTTTCTTTAGAGGTATTCCTGAAGATGAGTTACCGGTTTTTGGAGCGGAAATTGAAGTCGCGCAGATTGTAATTAAACCTAAGATATCTGAAGAAGAAAAGCAGAAAGTGATCGTGAAGCTGAATGAGATTCGAGATGAAGTTCTTGCAGGATCAAGTTTTTATACAAAAGCAGTTTTGTATTCCCAAGATCCAGGATCGAGATCAAGCGGAGGTTTTTATAAAATGACTCGTAAAACTCCTTTTATAAAAGAATTTAAAGATGTGGCATTTACATTAGGTGAAGGCGAAATTTCTATGCCTTTTGAAACTGATTTTGGATATCACATTATCTTAGTTGAAAAAATCAGAGGACAGGAGGTGGATTTGAGACACATTTTGATTTCACCAAAAGTAACTTCAGAAGCTCTTGCTGATGCAAAAACTAAGATCGAATTGATCAAGAAAAGAATTGAAGATGGCGAATTGACTTTTGCAGAAGCAGCACGTACGATGTCTGATGAGAAGGAAACAAAAGCCAATGGTGGAGTTTTGATTAATCCGAACACACAAGACACTCGTTTTGAATTGACAAAAATGGATCCTGAATTATACTCTCAGGTTTCTTCTCTAAAGGAAAATGAAATTTCGTATCCTATTATGGACGAAGATCGTTCTCAACGTAAATCTTATAAAATAGTAAAAGTTACAAATCGTACAGAAGAGCATAAAGTTAACTACGCAAAAGATTACGTGAAAATAAAAAATCTTGCTTTAAAGGAAAAACAAATCAAGAAAATTGGTGAGTGGTCAGAAGCAAAAATTAAAGAAACGTATATCAAAATTAACGGATCTTACCAAACTTGCGACTTTACAAATAACTGGGTAAAGAAATAGTCCTATCTTTCAAAATATATCTTTTAAAAGTAGCATAAATGTCAGATGTAGCAGCAATTCAGAAACTAGTTGAGAAGCGTAATAGCTTAAAAGCGGAAGTTTCCAAAATCATTATAGGTCAGGATATTGTTGTCGATCAGATTATCCTAAGCATCTTCTCCGGAGGTCATGCACTTCTTGTGGGAGTTCCAGGATTGGCAAAAACTCTGATGGTAAATACGATTGCTCAAGCGTTGGGATTGGATTTCAAAAGAATTCAGTTTACGCCAGATTTGATGCCATCGGATATTCTTGGAAGTGAAATTTTGGATGAGAATAGACAGTTTAAGTTTATCAAGGGACCCTTGTTTTCGAACATAATTCTCGCCGATGAGATTAACAGAACACCGCCAAAAACACAGGCTGCTTTGCTTGAAGCGATGCAAGAAAGATCAGTTACAATTTCGGGACATACTTATAAATTGGATCTTCCGTACTTCGTATTAGCAACTCAAAACCCTATTGAACAGGAGGGAACGTATCCGTTGCCAGAAGCACAATTGGACAGATTTATGTTTTCGATATTACTACAATATCCATCTTTTGCCGAAGAAGTTGAAGTTGTAAAAAGCACCACTACCGATAGAACAAAAACCATCAATGCTTTGTTTACAGCACAAGAGATAATTGACTTTCAGCATTTGATTCGTCGTATTCCAGTTGCCCACAATGTGATTGAATATGCAGTTACCGTTGTCAGTAAAACGCGTCCTGAAAATGCAATGTCAAGCGACTACATAAAGAATTATCTTGATTGGGGAGCAGGACCGAGAGCATCACAGAATTTAATTTTGGCTGCAAAAGCACATGCTGCCTTTAATGGGAAATTCTCTCCGGATATTGAAGATGTCAAAGCAGTTGCACCTGGAATCCTACGACACCGAATTATAAAGAATTATAAGGCTGACGCCGAAGGAATTTCAGAAGAAACGATTATAGCTACATTATTATAAAATACCAAAAACCTGAAAGGATACTTTCAGGTTTTTTTTGCATTATGGAACTGCTTTCGACAAGCTTATCAATTATATCTCAGGGCGGGATATGGTAAAACCATAAAACCAGAACCGCATCGTTCACTCGCTACAAACTTAATACTTCAACTGAAAACCTTAATTTAGAAACGTTCTTTATTCTTTTGGCGAAAGCCTATTTCACTTTTCATAAATTTTTACACTAAAATTGACTATTACGCAATTAATTTCTACAAAATTATTAAATGCTGTAATAAACGCAGTCAAATCTAACATTTGATAAATTTAATGATGTAAAAGCCCTCTTTGACTTCAAATCTTTTAATTGCGGACTAAATTTCTTAAATTTGCAAAACAACAAATTAAAGATACTATTATGGCTTTTGATATCGAGATGATAAAAAAAGTGTATGAGACAATGCCAGAACGCGTAGACAAAGCGCGTGAGCTTGTTGGACATCCACTTACACTTACTGAAAAAATATTATACGCACACCTTTGGGAGAAAACTCCAAATAAAGTTCTTAACCGCGGAAAAGATTATGTAGATTTTGCTCCAGACAGAGTAGCGTGTCAAGATGCTACTGCTCAAATGGCACTTTTGCAGTTTATGCACGCAAAAAAAGCAAAAGTTGCAGTTCCTACAACAGTTCACTGTGATCACTTGATTCAAGCAAAAGTTGGTGCAGAAAAAGATTTAAAGAACGCAAAAGCTCAAAGTAATGAAGTTTTTGATTTTCTTTCTTCTGTTTCGGATAAATATGGAATTGGTTTCTGGAAACCGGGAGCTGGAATTATTCACCAAGTAGTTTTAGAAAATTATGCATTCCCAGGAGGAATGATGATTGGTACAGATTCTCACACGGTAAATGCTGGAGGATTGGGTATGATTGCTATCGGAGTGGGTGGTGCAGATGCGGTAGATGTTATGTCAGGAATGGCTTGGGAGCTTAAATTCCCACGTCTTATTGGTGTAAAATTGACCGGAAAACTTTCGGGATGGACAGCACCAAAAGACGTTATCCTTAAGGTTGCTGGAATTCTTACCGTAAAAGGTGGTACTGGAGCGGTAGTTGAATATTTTGGAGAAGGTGCGACAGCAATGTCTTGTACTGGAAAAGGAACAATTTGTAATATGGGAGCAGAAGTTGGTGCTACAACTTCTACTTTTGGATATGATGACTCAATGTCAAGATACCTTCGTGCTACTGGTAGAGAAGATGTAGCGGAAGCAGCAGACAAAGTTGCTGAGTATCTTACAGCAGACAAAGAGGTTTATGCAGATCCTAAAAAATATTTTGATGAAGTAATCGAAATTGATCTTTCGACTCTTGAACCACATCTTAATGGACCGTTTACTCCAGATTTAGCAACTCCAATTTCTAAAATGAAAGAAGAAGCTGCTAAACATGACTGGCCTTTAAAAATCGAGTACGGACTAATTGGATCTTGTACAAACTCTTCTTACGAAGATATTTCCCGTGCAGCTTCGTTGGCAAAACAAGTACACGAGAAAAAATTAAAAGCTAAATCAAATATTGCAATCAACCCAGGTTCGGAGCAAATTCGATATACTATAGAAAGAGATGGATTTGTAGATACTTTCGAGAAAATCGGAGCTACGATCTTTGCAAACGCTTGCGGACCGTGTATTGGAATGTGGGATAGAGCAGATGCAGAGTTGCAACTGCGTAACACTATAGTGCACTCTTTCAACAGAAACTTTTCAAAACGTGCGGATGGTAATCCAAACACACTCGCGTTTGTAGGTTCTCCAGAATTGGTGACAGCTCTTGCTATTGCGGGTGATTTGTCATTTAATCCTTTAACAGACACGCTTATTAACGAAGATGGCGAAGAAGTTATGTTGGATGAACCTTCAGGTCACGAACTTCCTCCAAATGGATTTGACGTAGAAGATGCTGGTTTCCAAGCACCTTCTGAAGATGGATCTGGAGTAGAAGTTGTCGTGAGTCCTAGTTCGGAGAGACTTCAACTTTTGGAGCCGTTTGAACCATGGAATCATGAGAATCTTCTAAAAGTTAAATTATTGATCAAAGCGCAAGGAAAATGTACTACTGACCATATTTCTATGGCTGGTCCATGGTTGCGTTTTAGAGGTCACTTGGACAATATTTCCAACAATATGTTGATCGGTGCAGTAAATGCATTCAATGAGAAAGTCAATTCTGTAAAAAATCAGATTACTGGCGAATATGACACTGTTCCTGCAGTTCAAAGAGCGTACAAAGCGGCAAAAATACCTACAATTGTAGTTGGAGATCATAACTACGGTGAAGGTTCTTCTAGAGAGCACGCTGCAATGGAACCTCGTTTCTTAGGTGTAAAAGTGGTATTGGTGAAATCGTTTGCGCGTATCCACGAGACAAACCTTAAAAAACAAGGTATGTTGGGAATCACATTTGATAATGAAGCCGATTACGATCTAATTCAGGAAGATGATACTTTCAATTTCACGGATCTTGCACAATTTGCGGAAGGGAAACAAATCACGATTGAACTTGTCCACAAAGACGGTTCAAAGGACACAATTATGACTAATCATACTTACAACGAAGGTCAAATTGGCTGGTATGTTGCTGGATCAGCGCTGAATTTGATTGCAGCCGAAGCATAATATATATTTTATTTACAATATAATTCAGGAGTTTCTGCAAAGAAGCTCCTTTTTTTTGACCATTAATTTTTGGGCGTTCCCTTCAGCAAGGCTATTCACTCCCAATCTTTTCGCCCCAAAAAGGATTTGCTTCGCCAGTTCGCTTTCACTCGGGTCCGCTACCATCCTTAACGCAACACCACGATAACATTCAGCAGTAAATTTTAGAAGAAATTTTATTGGAAGTAAACTTTAGCAAAACCCAAAAAGGATTTGCTTCGCCAGTACGCTTTCGCTCGGGTCAGCTACCATCCTTAACGCAAGCCGCCGGATCACTCGGCAGTAAGTTTCACAAGAACTTCTTGTGAAACTAAGCCAGAAAATAAAATTTTTAACTAAGAATTTTCATTCCATGATAATTATCAACAACAGCTATTTTAAATTCTGTATCTTGACATATATTTTCAAATTAGCAATTGCTCACAACTTATCTTATTAATAGCACCATTTATGAAAAATATTTTACTCACTTTAGTCGCATTATTGTTTGGACTGCAAATCACCGCACAGGAAATTGTAGGGCAGTGGAATGGTGTACTTCAACTTCCCGGAGCTGATTTACACGTAGTTTTCCATGTATCAAAAAATGACGTCGGCGGATATACTTCCACTATGGACAGCCCCGATCAAGGCGTAAAAGGAATTCCTGTTACCGCTACCACCTTTGTAAATAATGTGATTACATTCGAACTTACTCCAATGAAAATATCATATAAGGGGACAATCGAAAAAGAGGAAATCTTCGGAACCTTTAGCCAAGGCGGACACGAATTTTCGTTAAATCTAGACCGTAAAGAAGTTGCAAAAGTTTCACTAAATAGACCACAGGAACCGAAAGCACCCTTCCCTTACAACAGCGAAGAAGTAAGATTTACAAATATCAAAGACAGTGTAACTCTCGCAGGAACACTTACGATACCACAAGGAAAAGGAAAGTTTCCAGTCGTTGTTTTAATTACAGGAAGCGGCCCTCAAAACCGTGACGAAGAAATTATGGGACACAAACCGTTTCTTGTCATTGCCGACTATCTTACTCGAAACGGTATCGCAGTTTTACGGTATGATGACCGCGGAATAGGCGAATCTACAGGTAAATTTAGCGAAGCAAATTCATTCGACTTCTCAAATGATGTTGAAGCTGCGGTGGAATATCTTAAAACTAGAAAAGACATTCAAAAATCTCAAATAGGACTAATTGGACACAGCGAAGGCGGATTAATTGCACCGATGGTTGCCGCTCGAAATAAAGATGTTTCATATATCGTATTACTTGCTGGTTCAGGAGTCAAAGGTTCAGAAATATTACTTTCTCAGCAAAAAACGATGTTCAAAGCATCAGGTCTAAGCGATGAAGAAACGAATCAGAGGATTTCTACTTCTTCAGCACTTTTTGATATTATCTCCAATTCAGAATCCAATCATTTAGACAGAGATCTAAATGACTATATCGAGAAATTAATTGCTTTGCAAGGTGGTGAAACACAAGATCAGAGCACAAAAGAATATATTGAAATGCAACTTCAGGAAATTTCTACTCCATGGATGAGCTACTTTATTAAGCATGATCCCGCTCCAATTTTAAAGAAAGTTAAAGTTCCAGTACTTGCCGTTAATGGTGGCAAAGACATTCAAGTACAACCAAAATTGAATTTGCCAGCAATTCAGAAAGCATTAACTGTGGGTGGAAATAAAAAAGTTACAATTAAGGAATATCCAAATCTCAACCACTTATTTCAGGAATCTACAACAGGTTTCCCAGACGAATATTTTAAAATTGAGCAAACTTTTTCTCCTATAGTTTTAAAGGATATGATCGATTGGATTAAGTTGCAAGTGAAGTAGCTAAATCGGAATGCTTTAAAGCAATTTTTATTACCTTTTATTACAAAACCCTAATCGAAAGATTAGGGTTTTGCTTTTTAGAGCATCTACATTTTGATTAGTTTTTGAATATGATCCGTCTCAATTTAAGTTATTTTGAGATTTCTTTTAATAGTGAGATCCTTTTCAAATACAACTTAGAAGAATTTTGCTAATATTTTTGATACTAGATAGTTTTCGGACGATTCTCTTGTTCAAATTTCACCATGAAATTCCTTTTTTCTTAAATGATTATACTGCATTTAGCCTTGTAAAAGCACAGAATGTGCATTTAAGCCATAAAGTTTAGAAGATTGTTGAAAATGAAAATCACTTTCGTAACATTTCCATTTTTTTCTTTAATTATTGTATGTATTTAAAAAAAAATCTCTACCTACAAAATTGAATCCATCCTCATCTCTACAAATTGCAGAAGAAGTAGAGTTATTTTAATAATGCATCGATCAGTACATTTTTTTCCCTAAGCAGAAGATAATCTGCAGTCAAAAACAACTTTAAAGTGTAAGTAATTCAAAAACTTTTTCCACTTAAAAGCAAATCAAGCAGGATAATATCCAATGACTGGATTGAGAAAAAACAGCTTATAACACAACTTCAGCAATAATATTCAAAACTTCATATCTTTATTTTTAGTCTTGTCTAAAAAAATAATTTTTTTGTTCGAAAAAATAAGTAATTTAGCAAAAAATTAAATTTATCTAGTCTATGAAAAATATCGCTCTTGCATTTGGCATTTTAGCCATCTTAATTCTAAATTCGTGCTCAGAATTAGAACCTAAGGCTCCCGAAGAGTACGAGCTACTAGATGGTCCAATCGAAGGATTAACGTATGCGCAGTCGCGTCAACATTTGGCTGGAGACGTTGCTTTTAATGATGATGTCTTTACGGCTACTACGGGTTTAGGACCAATCTTCGTCGCTACGAGCTGTGGAAGTTGTCATGCTGGCGATGGAAAAGGACATCCTTTTACCACACTTACACGTTTTGGAGTAAATGATAGTTTAGGGAAAAATCAATATGACCATGGACCGCAACTTCAAAACCGCGCTCTTCCTGGATATCAGCCCGAGGTTATTCCTGCTGGCGCTCCAAGAGCAGATTTTGTAGGGCCTATTATAACAGGTTTGGGATATTTAGAATTTGTTACCGAAGCAGATATTATTGCAATGGCGGCAGAAAATACAAGTAATGCAGATGGCGTGCGAGGAAAACCAAATTGGATCGCAATTCCTTCTTATGTTACTCCTAATATTGCTAGCATAGTCAACGGAAATCGATACATAGGACGTTTCGGAAAGAAAGCGGCAATTTATAATTTGTTGCATCAAACTGTGTTTGCCTACAATCAAGATATGGGAATTACCTCAACTTTTGACCCAAGTGATGTGTATTCTCTTTTGGACATTGACCCAGAAATTTCTGATATTAAAATTAGAGATGTTGTTTTCTACCTACAAACTTTAAAAGCACCAATTCCTCGAGATCAAGGAAACGCTGAGGTAATTGCTGGTAAAGAAAAATTTACTGCAATTGGTTGTGCAGATTGTCACCGACCAACTTTAAAAACGGGCTATTCTCCAATACAACCTTTGTCTTTTCAAGAATTCCATCCATATTCAGATTTGTTAGTGCACGAATTGGGCGATGCGCTTAATGACGGCTATACTGAAGGTTCGGCTTTAGCAGGCGAATGGAGAACACCACCACTTTGGGGACTTGGATTATCGAAAGATTCTCAAGGAGGTAGATATTATCTTCTTCATGATGGCCGAGCAAAAAGTATTGATGAGGCAATTTTGTATCACGGCGGGGAAGCAGAAGCTTCTAATACGAGATATAAAAATCTGAATGAGAACGACAAAAAACAAGTAATTAAATTCCTTGAAAGTTTATGATGAATAGAAGAAAATTTCTTGCAACAACGTGTTTATCCTGTGTAGGAGGAGTTATTGGTCTTTCAGTAATTCAAAGCTGTTCATCTACAACTAGTCTGATAAATGCTGAGATAGCTGGATCAGATTTAATTGTTCCACTTGAAAAATTTAGAAAATCAGGCAAGGATTCCAGTAGTTACAAAACGAATCTAGTTGTCACCAACGACAAATTGAGCAATCCAATCTGCATTTATAGAATAGACAAAGACACATACCACGCTTTTTTACTACTGTGCACACATCAAGGCGCCGAACTTCAAGTTTTTGGCGACAGGATGGAGTGTCCAGCGCACGGAAGTGAATTCGATATTAATGGTGTTCCAACCGATGGACCTGCAACTGAGCCACTACGTTCTTTTCCTGTTACTGTAACAGCTAATCAATTACTTATTTCACTTCGATAATGAAAAAATACGCATATACAAGTCTTTTTCTAGCGCTAATTACAGGTGTCAATGCACAGATTGACCAAAGCATTTTGCGCAGAACTCCAGTGGACACGGTCACTTCAAATATGAATATGGACGCCGCTTATGTTCGACCATCTCTCAAAAGCTCCAAAATCCCTGTTGCTCTGGGAGGTTATGTTGAGGCAAATTACCAACACTTAGGTACAGAAGGTGTTTCAGAAGGACACCAATTTCAATTTAGAAGACTATCAATATTTATCTCTTCGGCGATTTCGAAGCGTATTAAATTTATGACTGAAATAGAATTTGAACCTAGCGATAGGGAAATTTCACTTGAATTTGCCGCAGTAGATGTCGAATTTCATCCATTGGTAAATTTGCGCGGCGGAATTATCGTAAATCCTATAGGAGCCTTTAATCAAAATCACGATGGGCCAAAATGGGAATTTACGGAGCGTCCAATTTCTGCTACGCAAATGCTTCCAGGAACTTGGAGTAATGCTGGTTTTGGACTTTACGGAAAGTATAATAAAAAAGATTGGTCTTTAGGCTACGAATTTTATCTGAGCAGTGGATTTGACGATACAATTATTTTGAACGAAGAAAACCGCACATTTCTACCAGCATCAAAAGAAAATGCTGATAGACTTGAAGTCATTGCAAGTGGTAAACCCTTAGTAACCACAAAAATCGCCATCAAAAATGCAAAAGTTGGAGAACTTGGATTGTCTTATATGGGACATGTCTACAACAAATTTGAAGATGGCGGAGAAGTGATCGACGATCCACGTCGTCTTGATATAATTGCAGTCGATTTCAATACTACGATCAATTGGACAAAAACCAATATTGTTGGCGAATTCGCTTGGATTTTTGTTGATGTTCCAGAAAGTTACGGACAGCAGTTTGGTAAAAAACAACAAGGAGGATTTGTGGATATTGTGCAGCCAGTGTTGCAAAGAAATATTTTGGGATGGCAAAATTCAGTAGTCAATCTTGCATGTCGTTTAGAATATGTGGATTATAATGTGGGAACATTTGTCGAAACCAATACCAATATTGGTGATGATTTGTGGAGTGTAACGCCTGCAATTAGCTTTCGCCCAACAGCACAAACAGTTTTTCGTCTAAATTACAGAATACTTAAACAGAGAGATATTATAGGGAATCCAGCTGAAAACACTGCAGGCATCAACATCGGATTTTCTACCTATTTTTAGTAGGATTAATAATTACTCAAGTTACACAAAGTAGCTTTTTATGTTTAATATGTTTTTTTTGATTATTGCATGAAAAACTCTCATGGGAGTTAGGTTTTTTTTTGGAGCTTAATCCCGCTTTCCGCTATATCTCTTCATAATTGCTGCTTCGCGCAATCATAAAGAGGATGCCGCTTCACTCGGGGCTACAGATTCCGCACACTAATCATATTAAATCTTTTATTAAAACACAAATCCACAGAATGTAAAATAATCAAATATGACTTTCTTACAACCGCTCTTAAAAAGTTAAATAGGACAAGCAATTATTTTTACGAATCTAATTGCAGTATTTTCGCAAAAATAAAAACATAACTATGAAAAAATTTCTACTTTCTGCAGCAGCATTTATTTTTGTTGTTTCTGCACAGTCTCAAAACACTTCATTTGAAGCAAGTGAAGGTTATAATTTAGGGTTAATTAGCGGTCAGAACGGTTGGCAAGTTAGTAGCTTATTTACAAATATGTTTACTGTAAGTAATGCACAAGCATCTAATGGTCAAAATTCGTTGAAACTTGATATTGACCAATCAGGTTGGCTGCCTCCAGGAAATGTTGTTGGACCTGCTCGTAACATTAGTGCTCAAGTGCCAATATCACCAGATTCCTACGAAGTGTCAGCTGATCTTTACTTTACATCTACAACAGAAACGCAGACTGAAATTGACTTTTACGTTTATGGAGCTTCAGGTATTGAAGCAATGCCCGGCTCAATTATGGCGTTGGCCAATGGGTTTGTAAGGATTATTGAAATGTCTGACCTTACTGCAGCGGCAATCGTAGATGTGCCAAATGATGTTTTTACAAATCTACGAGTGAAATTTGATTTCCAAAATCAACAAACTTTACATTATGTGAATAATGTACTTGTATACACTGGAGCTTTAAATATATCAAAAGTTACTGGTTATGGATTTCTTACCACAGGAAGAACTATTGGTTATGTTGATAATATTATGGCTGGTACAAATATTTTATCAACTCCTACGGTTGAGCAAAACCGTTTCTCTCATTACGTTAGCCAAAACCAACTGAATATCACTAGTCCATCAATAATGGCTGAAATTGAGGTTTATACTATCACTGGTCAGAAAGTTATAGCTCAATCCATAAATTCATCAGACGCAAGCATCGATATTGCTGGCTTGTCATCCGGTATATACTTAGCAAAATTGAAATTCCAAGGAGCGACCAAAACATTTAAGTTTGTTAGATAATTAATTTCGAATTATTTATTTGCTTTGCAGTTTCGGTATTATAAAAAGTTTATAAAGCCTGATTCATATCGAATCAGGCTTTTTGCTGTTATCGTCTTGTGTAGAAAAATTCTCGATACCAAAGGAAGCTGTTCAATTTTAAAATAGCTGTTTATTGGATTTCGATAATTTCGTCAACTGTCAATTTTTTCAAAACTACTGAAATGATCTTTTGTTGTTTTTGAACAACAATTTCAGCATCAATATCGTAAGAGTTACTCACTTCGTCGGGAATCAGAATGGTAGTAACTTTATAATTTTCGAAGTCAATTTGAAGGATTTTAGTTTTTATTTGTTCTAAAATAGAAATCCAATTATTCTCAATGCTTCTGAATTATTCAATTTGTTAAGTTGAAATTTTATTTCCGTTTACTGGAAAAAGCAATTCACTCTTGTTGTTTATTTTCGAATTGATGATTGCTCTATAATTTGCCGAATCGTCAATTTCGATAAAAGAGAATTCTGCAATTTCGTTGATTTGAGAAGGTCGCTCTTCTGCTTTTGAAGGTTTTAGGAAGTCAAAAAATCTCATAGATGTTGGTTTAGATTAATTCTTAAATGTTATAAAATAGTTTTGAAGTATTGCTAATGTACAGATTTGTACAGATCGTTTAGTGTTTTATCAATTTCAAAATTTCTTCAGTTCCATTTATTGAATCCGAGATTTTAAGAAAGTATATTCCATTAACGACCGGGGCACTTTTAAGTTCAATTATAGTTTCCCCCGAAATACTTTCGTGATAAATTACTTGTCCAAGACTATTTAGTATTTCTATTTTCACATTGCTATAATCTGCATCAAGTTTAATAACGGAGTTATCTGTTATTGGATTCGGAAATACAAATGATTTTCTGTCTTTGCTGTTGTCGGTGGTGCTCAAAGGAAAAGGTTCAGGATCGCAGACATAATATTCAAAAGAGTTGTTTAATGTGCCCAAAATCGAAAATATATCAGATGTTGACTCAATGGTAATTACTTTCTTGAGAGATGGAGTTTGTGCAGTTGGATAAGAACTGTAGACTGAAGTAATTGATGTTTCTAATACTGATAAATTCTCTATGGAGATACTGTCGAGACCTGTGATGAAATCGATAAAGTCATTTTTGTCAAAATCGGTAGGTACTATTTCCATATTTATTACAGCGTTATATTTATAAGTTCCATCGGTCCATTCGCAGTTAGTGCCAACGCAATATTGATTTTCTATAGAATTATTAAGATTGTCTAGAATAGAATATATTTCAGAAGTCGTCACGATTGTGACATTATTATGAAAAGCTGGTGAAGGAAAGGTTTTGTAGACTGCCGTAATTTCGGAAGTGAGCGTTGCTAAATCATTTGCCGAGATAACATCCACTGAAATGATGTAGTCAAGAAAATCTGCTTTATCGAAGTCAAATTCAGGATTTTCTAAGTAGAGTTTTGCTTCGTACCGATAAGTGCCGTCAGCTTGCAAACACTGATTTTGACTATGTGAAAGATTAATTCCAAAGATTAAAATTAAAAGAAGTAGTGCTCTATTCATAATGATTGGTATTTGATGGTTGGGAAATATTTAATTATGGGTTAGCTGAAGCAATATAAAAAGTAAAATCGTGTAAAAAAATCCTTTTACTAATTATGAACGATTTTCAAGTAAGCAACAGCATATTTACTTTACTATTAATTAGGTAAAAAATTATGGGTTTCATACGGTGGATAAGGACAATATTTTTTCTAATTCTCTTTCAAATTTCTTGTAATTGCGTTTTTTTTTGCCCTAATCATAGATTTGAGTTGGAAGCGCACATTTAGATTTGAAAGTTATATTAGTTGACAAGTTGTCGGGACTAAAAGTTACTTCGATATATTCTGAAAAAGAAGACATCGAAAATTTTGTATGAGCATAAAATCGATTTTCGTCCGTGTAAAGACCAACTTTTTTGAATCCAGCATTTATCAAGGCTTTCTCTATAAATTTGAGATTTTCAGTTGGACTCCCAGTTACGTTCTTTTTGGCCTTAAATTTACTTGTTATTGCATCAGGATTTTTACTTAGTTTTTTGTAAGAGAATACAAAAATAACTGTCAGTAGAAATAGCAACCACCAATAATTTGTTTCAAAAAATTCCATAGTTCTCGCTTTAAGGTTATAAAGTTCTAATTACTATCTTCTAAATTTCGGACTTGATTTGATTAATTTAATCACTGCTGTAACAAATTGAAATTTAAGCTAATATATTAAATTTATTATTCAGAAGATGTAATTATTCTAATTATCAAGCGATTGTGTAATAATATGGATTTCAGTTTTAAGGATTTTTATGGAAATTGATACAATACAATTTTTTGATTTTTCGATGGTCGTCTTACGCGACGTTCTTTCGCGGCAGGGACAGGAGCGGCATCCTTTGCTGCTATCAAAAAATATGATTTTTACCGAAAAATTTATAGCAGCAAAGATACAGTGGATGGCCCGGTGCTCCCAGTAGGAACGCTCTGGCAGCAGCTGCCATAATAAAAAACATCACTGTTCAAATTATTATGGTTCATAAACGATTTGACACTAAAAACGTGATTAATTATGGTAAATATTTTCTAATTGGGGAATTCTAAAACTAGAGTGGACAACGCATCTTTAAAAGCGCAAGACTCCCTCTGTTATTCAAAAATGTTACCAGAACTACCTTCGTTTCCTTTCTCAACTTTTCTATGGGTGATGGATCTTATAATTACTTCTATTAAAAATGACAATGCGATTAATCCAGCAAACAAATAAAGTATGGTATACGAGTCTTTAATAGAATAGATTAAAAACAATACAATTACAGTGAGTGTTACAAGCAAGGCGGTAACAACCAAAAACTTCGAGGCTTTGGTCTTATGAATAACTTTAAGATGACCTAGATGCGTTACCGCGTGGATAAATAAAACAGTAATAGAACCTACTGCAGCTATTTGTAATAAATTAAGGAAGATTATTAATATTGCTGTTATTGTGACAGTTACTAATAAACCTTCTCTCGTATTTCCGATTGGTTTGGCAAAAAATTTGGGCAGCTGACCGTCCTTTGCCATTTGATAGGAAATATTAGTTGCTGCGTATAATACGGCATTAATTGATGAGGATATAGCAAACAATGCGGCTATTGATATAATTGTAAATCCAACTGCTCCAAAAATAGGTTTAGCTGCTTCAGCCAAAGCAAAGTCTTTCGCTTCAATGACCTTGTCAACTTCTAAATTGCCAAAAACAGCTATTGCCAAGGCAGTATAGATAACCATCGTAATAGCAATTGCAATAAAAATGGCTTTCATTAAATTCTTTTCTGGATTAGCTATATCTTCAGCGGTATTTGTAATTATTCTAAATCCTTCATATGAAAAGAAGGTGATAGCAATGCTAAAAAGTATTTTGCTGGATGAAGGATATAATTCTGGTGCCATTAATTCTGTTTTCATATTAATTAAACCTGCAGTGGCAAATGCAACCAGTATTATAATGGTAATTATAATTGCGACATTTTGAAATTTTACTACTTTTTTTATTCCAAAATATTGCACTATTCCAAGTAAAATCATAATTGATAAAGCAAATATATTAGCGTATAAAGTAGACCCGTTCAGATTTAATAACACAACAGTATAACTTCCAAAAGCTTTGCCCAATAATGCCAGTGACAATATGGTCGCCAAGTATAGCATAACACTTATTCCACCAGTAAAAACATTTACGCCAAATGACTGTACAACATATTCTACAATTCCACCAGCGGATGGGTAGCGCGCTCCTAATTTTGCCAACGAATAACCACTAATCGCCGCCACAATTCCTCCCAAAATAAATGAGATAAAGACAGCTTTACCTGCGATTGCTCCCGCCTGTCCCAGCAGTGCGAATATTCCGGCACCAATCATAGCTCCAACGCCTAATCCAACTGCGGACCATAAACTTATTTTTTTTGTAGAATTAGTCATTGTCTAAAATGTGTTTAATCTGAAAATTTTACTAAAGTTGTCTGTTACGATTACTTTGTTTTGATTTTTATACTTGGATCTTTGGGGTTTGTTTTTTTAAGTATGTGTTTAGTTCTTTAGTTGCTAATAGTGACGGGCAACTCATCAGGATGGATTTTAAAATCATATAAATAGGACAAACAGATGTTGTATATTTATGACATTGGCTAAAGTTTTGCTTTGCTAATATATAAAAGTTCTTGCTACCTATCTCGATAATGAAAGTCTAATGTATGATTATCACATTTCTCGCGTAATGAGATACATCATAATTAATGATTATGTTGGTGGAAAAATAGTTCCTGAAATCAATTGCAACTTCTATTCGGCGTGGGTCTATCTTGAGTGACGCTCTTTCGCGGGGGACAGGAGCGGCATCCTTTGCTGCTTGCAAAAAATATAACTTTTACCGAAAATATTCTAGCAGCAAAGATACAGTGGGTGGCCAGGTGCTGACAGTAGGAACGCTCTGGCAGCAGCTGCCATAATGAAAAATAATATCCTTGGGAAACGGTATAAAATCTGCTAGGGGTGACTAGTTGTCGATTGTACCAATAATAGTCAGGTTTGGGTTGATGCTTGTGGTCTTGACTTTTACTATTGTATTTTGGTTTGTATCGAAGTTGGTTTTGAGAATTCCCAAGTACATGCCGCTTTTATGTATTAGATTTATGTACTGATTGTCTTTGTAAATAGTATTCCAAGCTCCCGTCACTCCAAATATTTCGTTATTTGGCATATCGTAAATTGTTTTATTAGTGAGATTAAGCTTTACGAGCTTTTTCCCACCTACATTTACATTAACAGGAATATTTTGCATAAATGCTAGTTCCGAATTATTGATCACTGCAATTCTCCCTCCAGATAAATCTGCATTATTGAATTGTAATTTATTTACCACTTTCGTATTTAGATCAAGTTCTAAAAATCCTTCGCCATAAGTTGATATAAATAATTTTGAATCCATTTTCACCATTGAGCTTAACTTATCTTCAGTAAAGGTTATTCCTAAGTCTGTAATAGAATAATTTTGAAGATCTATCCGAATAATATGTTTCACTCCATTCTCCATCAATACATTTTCTGCCATAATAGCAATTAATGTATTACCATCTAAAACAGCTGCCCGTATGGCTTTGTCAACACCGACAAAATTAGCAGGAATTACTAAAGGAACGATTTCGGTTGTTTTTGTTTGCCTGTCGTAAATTAATAAATTGTTGGTAGGAGCAGGATTGTACAAAAATTCGATACTATATATTTTTTCTTCTGTAAATGTGACCGTACTTATTGGTAAAATTGAAGTAGCTGTTTCGCTCTTTATCTGTCCTATTTTTTCGAGGTTTCCCGTATTAATACCAATTTTAAAAATTCCTCCCGAGTTAGACACTGTCAATAATTTGTAATCATCAATTATTTCATTATTAGGAGAATCAGAGCTTTCGCAAGAGATGCTGAAAACTGAAAAGACGATAAAGAGGCAGATTATTTTAAATATTTTCATTTTTGCTATTAGGTTATTTTGATTATAATAATTTGAAAGGTTGCGAAATTAGTACTGAAGAAAGAACTGTTTTCACACTAGCGAAAATACAGTAAACAAGGTAAAATCAATAAAATCTGTGGTCAAATAAGGATGTAATTAATGGGCAGCCTCTGAGAAATTTTGTCGTATGGTAAAATTGCTATTTGGTAAACTTGTTCTAATTCAGACAGTACTAATGCTATTATGGCTAGCTTTGCCATCGCAATAAAAAATCTATGGATGATTCTTATAGTCTGCTGCAATAATAAATTCCAAAGTTCCTAACTGTTCTTTGGTTAAAAACCCAATGAATAGTATGATACAATTCTACAAAAATAATAACGGCTTAGAAATAAGTGAAAAATGGATTTCTAAATCTTGGATTTCGATTGTAAATCCAAATGCCAAAGAAAAGGATTATCTGATCAATACTTTAAAGGTTCCAGAAGCTTTTTACAACGATATTGAGGATATTGATGAGCGTCCGCGTATTGAAATTGAAGATGGATGGACACTTATCGTCATTAGAATTCCTTTGATTTCGGATGAGGATAAACTGCCCTTTTCGACGATGCCGCTTGGGATCATTTTTAAAGATGATGTGATGCTCACATTGGTTTTTAAAGAATCGGATGTTGTGGAAGATTTTATTGTCCACCAAAATAAAAAGAAGTTAGAGATAAAAGATAACTACGATTTAGTGTTGAAATTGCTGGTATCTTCGAGTATTTGGTATTTAAAATATCTGAAGCAATTGAGTCAGATGATTAATAAAGCCGAAGACAATTTAGAGCAATCTGTACGTAATGAGGAGCTGCATAAATTGATTCAGATTGAGAAATGTCTGGTGTTTTTTATGACCTCGCTTAAAGGGAATGATGTGCTCCTACATCGTGTGAAAAATATCAAAGCTGAGCGTGATAATTTTGATCCAGAACTTCTTGAAGATGCTGTAATTGAACTGCGTCAAGCACAGGAAATGACTGGTATTTACAGTAATATCCTTGCGGGAATGATGGATGCGTATGCGTCGGTGATTGCCAATAATATGAATGAAATTATGAAGCAATTGACTTCAATTTCTATTATTTTGATGATTCCTACGGTAATCGCGAGTTTCTACGGAATGAACGTGATAAATTATCTCGAGGATAATCCGTATGGAATGGCGATTTTGGTGGGGATATCAGTGGTGCTTTCGGTGGTTGGAGTGTTGTTGTTTAGAAGGAGGAGGTTTTTTTAGTCCTCCCTCAAAACTGTCCTCCCCCCAACCCCCTCAGAAGGAGGGGGAGAGTGGACGTGACGTAAATATTTAAGTTTTTTTTTAATTTAGATTCAATTAAGTTTCATTTAATACCTTTCATTTAAATAATTATGATTTTTAAATTATCCACATTATTTATATTTATTCAGATTTTTTTTCGATTCCTGAAATCTTTCAATCGCCCAATTCATTTAGATTTTTTTGCTTCTTTGGATTTTTTGCAATCATTCAATCTTTAAATCTTTTTTGATCATTTAGATTTTATTGCTTTTTTAGATTGTCTCAAATCTTTGAATCATTTAATTTTTAAATCTTAAACCAAAAAAACCTCCCCGAAGGAAGGTTTCTGTATATATTGAAGGATTTTATTCTAATCTTAGAATTTGTATCCAACACTAATTTGGAATACTGAATTTTTGGCATCTGTATTTTCGATGATTTCAGTAAGACCGTAGTTATAACGACCTGAAGCAAATAATCCCATTTCCGTTTGGAAAGTAAGACCCGCACCTACTGCAACTTCAAAATCTTTAGCTGCATAAGAAGTGTTTTCTAAGTTAATATCTCCACTATTTGAATTTGGGTTGAAATCAAACTCTTCATTAATTTTGAAACTAAACTGTGGTCCAACTTCTAAACTTAACCCTCTTGTAACATAGATTTTTGCCAATACTGGAATGCTAATATAATCTAGTTGGTATTCTACTTTGTCTCCATCTGTACCGTTAAAGTTGCCTTTAAATCCTTGTCCAGAATACAAAGCCTCAGCTTGAAGCGAGAACATATCATTCAAAGGAAATTCAGTAACAAGACCAACGTGGAAGCTTGTTCTTGAATCTGGACTATCAATGTCATCTCCGGTAATTGTAGCGAAATTCACTCCACCTTTTACTCCAATAGCGATGTCTCTTTCTTGTGCACTCATGCTAACAGTTGCTAACATTACAGTTGCAGCGGTAATTACTTTTAAAAATTTCATAGGTTTTTTGTTTAAAGTTTATGGTTCAAAAGTATGCTGAACACTTCAGCTAAAGTTTAAAATTTTCTTAATTCACAACAGATTAACACAAAGGATTAGAAAAGGTCAAAAATGAGATCAAATTGTATAATAGGTTACCGCAATTGTGTAAAACAAGTGCTATGCTTGCATAGTAACTCTTAAAGGATTTTAGTAAATTTGCTTTTTAATAAGCCTCGAAATGGATGATTCATGTCGAAAAATCTCGCTATAAACCATTTTTATGAAAGACTGGAAACTTTATATTTTAAATTTCGCGAATTATCTTCGAATTGAACGTGGCCTTTCGGCTCAAACTATTACTGCATATAACTTCGATTTAAAAAAATTGGTAGATTATTTAGAAGATCATTCTATAGATGATTCGCCAATCATAATTAATTCGACTGTTTTGAAAGAGTTTGTGTACTCTATTTCTTCAGAAGTAAATCCTCGAACACAATCTCGGATTCTTTCTGGACTTAAGAGTTTTTTTTCCTATTTGATTTTTGAAGATCTACGAGTGGATAATCCGATGGATTTGATCGAAGCTCCTAAACTTCAACAAACTTTACCAGATACACTTTCGGTTGAGGAAATAGACAGACTTATTGCAGCAGTTGATTTGACATCCAACGAAGGTGAGCGCAATCGTTCAATGTTAGAACTTTTGTACAGTTGCGGCCTTCGAGTATCAGAATTGGTGACACTGCGAATTTCAGACCTATTTTTTGACGAGGGTTTTATTCGCGTAAGCGGAAAGGGAAGTAAACAACGATTTGTTCCAATTGCTCAAAGCACACAGAAATTTATCAATCATTATAAGGATGAGGTTCGGGTGCATCAGTCAATTGTCAAAGGTTTTGAAGATATTCTATTTTTAAACAGAAGAGGGAAGCAGTTAACTAGAGCAATGATTTTTACGATTATTAAAAGGCTAGCGGTGGAGATTGATTTAAATAAGAACATCAGTCCTCATACTTTCCGACATTCTTTTGCAACCCATCTTTTGTCCAATGGTGCCGATTTGAGAGCGATACAACTTATGCTTGGCCACGAATCTATAACGACAACCGAAATTTATGTGCATCTTGACAAACGCTATCTAAATGAGGTATTGCAAAATTTCCACCCACGAAAGGATACGAATAAAAAAATTGATTCTTAAAGTTTACTCTGTATTCCATTGAATATGAATTCATATTTTTTAGGCGATGTATTTCTGATTTCTGTGACTGAGAATAATCTCAAGAATTCAAAAATCTTGTGAGATAAAACATTTGTCCAATAGGTAATTTTGAGCACAATAGATAACGCTTGACAACGATTCCATAACTGAGAACAAATTTCATCGACATTTTAAGTGCAGTTATGTAAATGAGGTTTTGCAGAAATCGCATCAATAAAACATACTAAGAAAAAAGTTTATTTTATAAAGTACTTCCTAATATTATATCAGGGGATTTTTGACGGCATCTTTCGATAATCAAGACCAAAAAAAAAGGACTCGATTCCTTAAAATCGAGTCCTTAGCATTATAAGAAATATTGCAATGTTTATTTTGCGATGTTTACAGCTCTCGTTTCACGAATCACTGTAACTTTTACTTGACCTGGATAAGTCATTTCTGTTTGAATTTTTTGAGAAATATCAAATGATAGGGTAGCAGCGTTATCGTCCGTTACTTTTTCACTTTCTACAATTACTCTCAGTTCTCTACCTGCCTGAATTGCGTAAGCATTTTTTACTCCGTTAAAACCAAATGCGATTTCTTCAAGATCTTTCAATCTCTGAATGTAAGAATCTAACACCTGACGTCTAGCGCCTGGACGTGCTCCTGATATTGCATCACATACTTGAACGATTGGCGAAAGAAGGAACTTCATTTCGATTTCGTCGTGGTGAGCTCCAATTGCGTTGCAAACTTCTTCTTTTTCTCCGTATTTCTCAGCCCATTGCATTCCTAATAATGCGTGTGGAAGATCACTTTCTGTATCTGGAACTTTTCCAATATCATGAAGTAACCCTGCTCTTTTTGCAAGTTTTACGTTCAAACCTAATTCCGCAGCCATCAATCCACAAAGTTTAGATACTTCGCGTGAGTGCTGCAATAAATTTTGTCCATAAGACGATCTATACTTCATTCTTCCCACAACTTTGATTAATTCAGGATGTAATCCATGAATACCAAGATCGATTACCGTACGCTTACCAACATCGATAATCTCGTCGTCAATTTGCTTAGCTGTTTTTGCAACAACCTCTTCAATTCGTGCTGGGTGAATACGACCGTCAGTAACTAGTTTGTGAAGTGCAAGTCTCGCAATTTCACGACGTACCGGGTCAAAACATGAAAGAATGATTGCTTCCGGTGTATCATCAACAATGATTTCTACTCCAGTTGCAGCTTCAAGCGCTCGGATATTTCTACCTTCGCGACCAATAATTCTACCTTTAACATCATCAGATTCTATATTAAATACAGATACACAGTTTTCAACTGCTTCCTCTGTACCAATTCTCTGAATAGTGTTGATTATGATTTTCTTAGCTTCTTGATGAGCCGTCAATTTTGCTTCTTCGATTGTGTCTTGAATGTGCGCCATCGCTTGAGTTTTGGCTTCACCACGCAATCCTTCTACAAGTTGTTCTTTTGCTTCGTCTGCAGAAAGTCCTGAAATTGTTTCAAGTTTTTCTAATTGACTTTGATGCATTTTATCTAATTCAGATTGTTTTCTGTCTAGATTTGATATGCGAGAAGATAATTCGATTGTTTTTGTTTCAAAGTCGTCATTTACTTTCTTGGCTCTTGAAAGTTCACTTGAAACTTGAGATTCTTTGTCACGTACTCTTTTTTCTACTTCACCAATCTTTTTGTCACGTCCTAAAATTACTTGTTCATGCTCTGATTTAAGTTCAATAAATTTTTCTTTCGCTTGAAGTATTTTATCTTTTTTGATGTTTTCTGCGTCAATATTTGCATCTTTTATTATCGATGCTGCTTCTTGTTTAGCGTTTTTTAACAAGTTGAAAATATTACTTCTTTCTAGAAGTTTGGCGATTAAGAATCCCCCCGCTATGCCAACTATTCCGGCTATTACTATTAATAGTGTATTGTCCATTTATGTTTAAATTTATATATAAAAAAAAGCCTACATCAGAAAATTGTATAAACTCGGATTTTACAAGTTTTGGGCTAACTCACTGTTCAAGGATCTGCTCGAGGCAGCTTGCTTTAGTAATGAAGATTCGCTCATTTTAAATTGTTAGTGTTGAGTTTATCAAATGCAACTAATGTAGGCAGTATCTTAGTCTTGGTAAAGAACGTTATTTATCGAGATATTGTACTAATAAATCTTTTATTTTTTTGAGACGTAGCAGCGTTTCCTCGCTAGTGGTATCAGTATCAATTTGTTTCTGTTCAACCTGAGAGGCAAATTGCAAAGCACACATCGCTAGTACATCTTGCTTGTCTCTTACGGCATAGTTTTCTTCAAATTGCTTGATCATAATATCAATTTTTTTGGAGGCACTTCTAAGTCCCTCTTCCTGAGACATGTCTACAGTAAGCGGATAAACCCTATCTGCAATTGACAATTTAATTTTCAGTTTTTCCATTTCGATATTAGTCTGCAAGCTGCGCTATGCAATAATCAAGTTCTCTTATTAAAGTATTTATTTTAAGCTTCGTTTCTCTTTTTTCATCTTCGCTGCCTAGCAGTGCGCTCGCCATTTTGAGGATTTGATATTTCTCAGTTAAAGTCACGATCTGCGTGCTCTGCTCTGCGATTACCTTTGCTGAAGTCTCCTCTTGTTTCTTGAGTGCATCTACTGAGTTTTCCAATCCTTCGATTTTTAAAAACAACTTTTCAATGCTTTTTTCAAGAGTATCAATTATTCCAACAATCTCACTCATCAATTTATCAAATATATTATTTAATAGAGCAAAGTTACTATTCTAGAGTTTAGAATTGCAATTTTTACCTAATTTTTTTTAACGTTTACCAAATATACAAATAATTTTTCTTGTCTTTGCGAGTTATAAGCTTGGTAGTATCGAGCTTAAACTAATTAATCTATATATTTAGCCAAAATCCTTTATCGTATGAAGTTTTACGCCCTTTTATTGCTTGTTTTCAGTTCGGCAGTTGCACAGCAATATCCTCGAGATTATTTTCGACCACCTTTAGATATTCCGTTGCAGCTTGCTGGAAATTTTGGAGAGCTTCGTAACAATCACTTTCATGCAGGACTGGATTTCCGAACGCAACAACGTGAAGGATTAAATATTTACGCAGCCGCTGATGGTTATGTTTCTCGCATTAAAATTTCGACTTACGGATACGGAAAAGCAATTTATATTACGCATCCAAACGGATATACAACTGTTTACGGGCATCTACAACAAACGACAGGTGCTATAAAAGATTATATTTTTAAAAAGCATTACGAAGCAGAAAGTTTTGAAATTGAGTATTTTCCAAAACCTCACGAGCTGCCCGTGAAGAAGGGTCAAGTAGTTGCTTTGTCTGGAAATACAGGAGGATCTGGCGGTCCGCACTTGCATTTTGAAATACGAGATTCCAAAACCGAAAATATTTTAAATCCTATGTTATTTGGATTTGATTTGCTTGTTGCTGATACAAAGAAACCAGTGGTTACTAAATTAATGGTATACCCTATTGGAGAAGGTTCAGTTGCAAATAATTATCTCGTTCCTACAATGTTGAGTTTCACTATGCAAAAGGATGGAACGTATATGGCTGAAAAGATTGTTGCATCAGGAAAGGTGGGAATTGGTTTTTCTGGTTATGACAGCAACAACGTATCTCCAAACAAAAACGGAATTTATTCTGCAAAAGGATTTATCAACGGGAAACAAAAATTTGAAAATAGATTTGAAAGTTATCACTTTGACGATACCCGATACATCAATGCTCTTTTAGATTATTCAAGGTTGAAGAAAACGGGCGAGAGAGTTCAAAAAATGTTTGCCGAAAAACCATTTCCGCTTCCTACTATGACAACTGGTGCTGATCGTGGAATTATTGAAGTGAAGCCAAATTTTAATCAGATTTATAAACTGGAAATCGCAGATTACAACGGTAACAAAACTATTTTTTCTATTCCAATAGAATACGGATTTCAGTCGCAACCTTTGGGAAGTCTTCCTAAAACGACACCTTATTTTATAGATTCAGACAAAGAATATGTCTTCGAAAAAGATTCTATGGAAGTGATTTTTCCTGTTGGAACTTTTTATAACAATTTTTATCTAAATTTTGATGTCCGAGACAAAACAATGTTTTTAGACAATACCGATGTTCCAGTTCAGAAGAATTTTAAAGTTTCTATTGTAGACTCAAGCTATTCGGCGGAAGCCATCCCTAAAACATTTATAGCTTCGGTTGATGGCAAAAGAAAAAGTTACAATAGAACAACTTTCAAAAACAATGTATTTACAACATACTCTCGGGGACTAGGTAATTTTAGCCTCTCTCAAGACACAAAAGCGCCGACAATTGCAATTGCAAATTCGGTCGAAGGCAAAACAATCAATGGCTACAAGACGTTAACTCTGACAATTGGTGATGATTTATCGGGTATCAATGAATACAAAGGATATTTGAATGGGAAGTGGATTTTGTTTGATTACGATTACAAAAGTCGAAAGATTATCCACGATTTTTCAGATAATATTTTTCAGAACGGACGAAATGATTTAAAAATTATTGTCACTGATAATGTAGGGAATTCTGCTACCTTTGAAACTCATTTTTTTAAAAATAGATAATTCTATAAAACTCAGCTTTTTGAAAACAAAAACTCTTATTTACAGCATACTTTTTTTTTGTTCAGGTATAATTGTACACGCTCAGACAGGAAGATTAAAAGGAATAGTTTTAGACGAATATAATCTGCCTGTTGCTAATGTTAATATTATGGTGCTCGACCAAGCAACTGTTACAGACGAAACTGGATTTTATCAAATTACTCTGCCTGCAAACAAAAAACTAACAGTCTATTTTACACATATTTCTTTAAAGAAAGTCACAACTACCTTGATAGTAAAGCAAAATGAGGATTATGAATTCAATCTTCAAATGAACAGCAGCGCTGAACAAATGGGAGAAGTAATCATTATTTCAGGACAGCGTAGAAGAGCGGAAGGAATTACGGTTATAGAGCCGGAAGTAATTAGAAGAATTCCTGGAGCGAATGCCGGAGTCGAGAATATCATCAAGACGCTTCCTGGAGTGTATTCAAATAATGAACTGAGCACACAATATGCTGTTCGCGGTGGAAATTATGATGAGAATTTAGTTTATGTAAATGAAATTGAAGTGTACCGACCTTTCTTAGTCCGTTCGGGACAACAGGAAGGACTAAGCTTTACAAATACGGATCTTGTTCAAAATGTTGATTTCTCAGCTGGAGGTTTTCAAGCGAAGTATGGAGACAAATTATCTTCTGTATTGGACATTACGTATAGAAGACCTACAAAATTTGCTGCTTCGGCTGAAGCTAGTTTATTAGGAGGAAGTCTCTCGGCGGAAGCCGTATCAAAAAATCAGAAATGGGCAGCAATCGCAGGAGTTAGATATCGGGACAATAGCCTTTTGGTCAATAGTCAAGAAACAGAAACCAATTTCAAACCTAAATTCGCCGACTTTCAGGCCAATATTACTTACAATGCTTCGACAAGATGGCAGTGGAGTTTTCTTGGAAATATAGCACAAAATAGATACGACTACACTCCTTTAACTAGACAGACAAACTTTGGAACGATCGATGAGCCAATTGCACTTCAGGTTTTTTATGAAGGCCAAGAAAAAGACAGATACGACACTTATTTTGGAGCTATCAAAAGTACTTTTCAAGCAACAGATAATACAACTTTAAAATTCATAGCATCGGCTTATAGCACATTAGAACAAGAATATTTCGATATTTTTGCGGGATACTTTCTGGGTGAAGTTGATTCAAGTATAGGATCGGATTCTTTTGGAGATATAAAATTTAGCCGCGCCATTGGTACTCAACTAAACCACGCTCGTAATGATCTTGATGCATTAATTGTAAATGCAGAAATAAAAGGTTTCCATAAGCTAGATGAAAACGAAATCGAATGGGGATTTAAATATACTCGTGAAGATATTCGTGATAGAGTAGTGGAGTGGGAAGTAATTGACTCGGCAGGGTTTAGCATCAATCCACCTTTTGTAGGCAATTATAATGATCAACCATACACGCCATATACTGGACCACTTGTGCCATATCAAAGTGTGAGAGCAACAAATGCTACAATTATCGATAGACTTTCGGGTTTTGTTCAGTGGAACAGAAAATCGACAATTGGAGCCCATCAAGTTTGGTACAATGCCGGAGTGAGAGCGCATAATTGGACTGTTGATGATCAAATTAATGCAACAAAAAATCAAACCGTTTTCAGTCCGAGAGCGCAGTTTGCGATCAAACCAGATTGGGATAAGGATATGGTTTTCAGAGTTTCTGGAGGTTTATACCATCAGCCGCCTTCTTATCGTGAGTTAAGAGATGCCGATGCAAAAGTGATTCCTAATGTAAAAGCGCAACAATCTGTGCATTTGGTATTGAGTAATGACTACAGTTTCAAATTGTGGGATCGCCCTTTCAAATTAATTTCTGAAGCGTATTACAAAGCGATGACAGATGTCAATACATATACTTTGGATAATGTTCGAATTCGATATAGGGCAGATAACAACGCCGAAGCGTATGCCTACGGAGCAGATGTCCGTTTGAACGGTGAATTTGTTCCTGGAACAGAATCTTGGCTGAGTTTTGGTTATTTGAAAACGGAGGAGAATATTGACGATCGCGGATTTATAGCTAGACCAACTGATCAGCGATTGAAGTTTGGCATTTTGTTTCAGGATTATATGCCAGCAATTCCGAATGTGAAATTATATCTAAATCTGGTTTACAATACTGGATTGCCAGGAGGTTCGCCTTCTTATGCCGATTCCTATTTATACCAAAGTCGCTTGAGAGATTATCGTAGAGCGGATGTTGGTTTCAATTACGTATTTACAGACAACAATAACAGCCGGGCAGAAGGACACTGGTTGAGAAAATTTAAAGATTTATCAGCAGGTCTTGAGATTTTTAATTTATTTAATAATCAAAACTCCATCACCAATACGTGGGTGCGAGATGTGTATACAAAGAATCAGTATGGAATTCCGAATTATATGACAACTCGAGTTTTTAACTTTAAAATTTCGGCTAGGCTGTAGTTTAAGCTGTTGCCAACGTCAAAAAATCATTATATTTGAAAAAGAAAATTCTTTTCAATAATTTAAAAAGTATGAATAAAATAGTTCTACTCATATCAGGATTGATGCTTATGGCGATGACATCTTGTACAGAAAAGGCTGAAAAGCCAAAAGTAATTTACGATACAAACAAGACAGTGCCTGCGGTGGTAAAGGTTGATACAACACAAATTGAAATTGCCGATTTGCCTATTTTAATCAGCGGAACCAATTATTTAATTCATCCTATTGGAGATGTACGAGTTTTTAAAGGGTCAAAAGGATATGTGAACAGTAGCACTGCAGGTGTAAGTTATACAATTTCAAACTACAGCGAATTTGAAATTACTGGATATCTGAGAAATTTTAAGTTTCAGCAAATAAATTCAGATTCAATTTCAGCGCTTACAGACAAACGAGTTTTAATTCAAAGTGCCACTTGCGTTATTCCAAGTTTTGATAGAAGCAAGCAGGTGATGATTTACTCATTGGCTGATATGGATACCAATAAGGATGGGAAACTTGATGACAATGATATCAAATCACTTTACATCAGCACCGTTTCAGGTCAAAAATTTACCAAGCTTTCTACAGATTACGAAGAGTTAATCGATTGGAAATTTATCGAAACTAAAGGCAGAATTTACTTCCGAACTATAGAAGATACCAATAAGAATGGGGAGTTTGATAAAGATGATGTAGTGCATTACAACTACGCAGATTTAGAAAACGAAGAGTGGAAGGTTACTTCTTACAATCCAGTGTAGTAAAAAAAGAGACTTCATTGAAGTCTCTTTTTTTTTCTATATTATGCGATTTCTAAATCAATATATCGCTTTCCAAATCTGATTTTTCAATTAGAAAATCGAAGTCCAATCGCTTAAGCAATTCGATGACTAATTTTTTATACCAATTTTCTGATTTTGGATGGATGTAGATTTTCTCGATTAAATCACTAATATTGACCGAAATATTTAAACCTTCATTTACGGGATTTACTCGTGCACTTGCATCACAGATAATTCGAATTTCACGCTCGTAGATAAAACTTTTTCTTTTAAATAGGAATGGAAAAAACATATCATCAAACGGAATATACTCTTTCTTGTAGTCGATATAATTTACTTCACCTATAGATTGCTGATAAGTGGTGTCAGCTTGTAAAGCTACTTGTAGTCTACCAACAGTAGATTGAATCGCAAGTCCTTCGTTATTCTGCGTAAAAATCTGCCACATTGCAAAAGATTCGTACTCATTAATATGCCAACTGCTTATGACCACTTTTTCTCTTCGCTCTTTATAGAACTTTAAAAACTCGGGATTGTGTTGTGATAATTTTTTTATCTCTTCAAAAGTGGGTTCACTAAAAGTGCCTTCATACTGATCTTCAAATTTATCAGATCGAGACATGAATAGTTTTTTCGAAAGCAGTAAGTCTAAAAATTTAGATAGATCCAAGTATTTCCAAACTATTGTATCAGGATCTTCGGGTAACTTTATTTTCTCGTTTGCAACGTACATTGTGACTCGATTTTTTTTTAAAGTTACTATTTTAAGTCGTTATTCAAAACTCTGCATTGTCACCAACTTTCTGTAAGTGCCATCAATTGCTAGTAATTGCTCGTGATGTCCTTGCTCCACTATTCGACCTTTTTGCATAACAACTATTAAATCTGCTTTCTGAATTGTAGATAATCTGTGAGCTATTACAACCGAAGTTCTGTTTTGCATCATATTCTCCAAAGCTTGCTGTACTAATCTTTCGCTCTCAGTATCAAGTGCCGAAGTAGCCTCATCAAGAATCATTATTGGAGGATTTTTAAGTACTGCTCTAGCGATGGAAAGGCGTTGTTTTTGTCCACCCGAAAGTTTGTTTCCGCTGTCTCCGATGTTTGTGTGAATTCCTTTTGGCAAGTCTTTTACAAATTCGTAAGCATTCGCAATTTTCAAAGCGTGGATAATTTCTTCGTCTGTGGCATCAAGTTTTCCTAAAGCTACATTCACTCTTATACTATCATTAAACAAAATACTATCTTGAGTTACAAGGCCCATCAATTGACGTAGAGACGATAATTCGACATCTTTAATATCCATTCCATCAATAGAAATACTTCCATTTTTAACATCATAAAAACGCGTCAGCAGATTTGCAATCGTACTTTTTCCACTTCCCGATTGGCCTACAAGTGCAACCACTTTTCCCTTTGGAATTGTAAGAGAGAAGTCTTTTAAAACTGTTTCGTCCTCGTAAGCAAAGTTTACATTTGTGATCGTAATTGCGTCTTCAAAAGTTGATTTACGTGTAGAATCTACCTTACTTTCAATAGTGTTTTCTTGCTCTAATATTTCCAAAACTCTTTCAGCGGCAGCATTTCCTTTTTTAACTCCGTAAGAAGCTTTTGAAATTGCTTTTGCTGGAGTTAAAATATTATATGAAAGTGCCATATAGGCGATAAAAGCAGCGCCACTAAGCGTTCCTTCCACCAATACCATATTTCCACCATACCAAAGTAAAATTGCAATTACTGCAATTCCTAAAAATTCACTTAACGGAGAAGAGAGATTTTGCCGATTTAGAATTCGATTTGACAAATGATTAAAACGTTCTGTAGATCCTTGAAATTTCGAAATAAAATACCCTTCAGAAGTAAAGCCTTTTATAACCTTCAGTCCACCCAAAGTTTCATCGATTATAGATAGAAAAATTCCTTGCTCTTGCTGCGCTTTGTCTGATTGTCTCTTTAGGGATTTTCCAACTAGCGAAATAATATATCCCGAAACAGGAATAAAAATAAATACAAACAATGTCAATTTTACGCTGATTGCCAGCATAGCAATAATTGTAAATAAAATCGTCAATGGTTCACGAACAATCAATTCTAAAACTGAAAGAAAGGAGTGCTGGATTTCGAACACATCATTTGAAATTCTAGACATCAAATCTCCTTTTCGCTTTTCAGAATAAAATTCCAATGGCAACTCTACAGTCTTTTTATACATCGCATTCCTGATGTCTTTTAAAACCCCATTTCGTAGAAATGTAATAAAGTACATTGCGAGATAATTGAATATATTCTTCAGCAAAAACATTGAAATTATTAATGCAATCATTATTGTCAACGTGTGCATAGCGCCATTTTCGGCGGTACTTTGGAAGATATAATAACTCATATAATCCTCTCCATAATCGCCAATAGACAGCAATCCTCTATACACGGGCAGTGCTGGAATTTCACCACTAGGCTTAAATAACACTGTCATCATCGGCATCAATGCCAAGAAAGACAGTGCACTAAAAAGCGCATAAAGTATATTGAAAAAGATATTCAGATATGCGAATCTTTTGTAGGGAATCGCAAACTGAAGAATTTTTTTGAAATAATTCATTAATTAATTTTAAAATCCGATAGGATATTTTTTATTTTCTCGTCAAGGAGAAATTCTGCGTCAGGAAGCTCTTTAAGAGATTCCACAGCAGTATTTACACTGACGTAAAACTTAATTTTTGGCTCTGTACCACTTGGTCTAGCCGCAATTTTGCTGCCGTCGCTAGTATAGTAAATAAGAACGTCCGATTTTGGCATATTTAAAACTTCAGTTTCATCTGTGATTAAATTTAGAGCAGTACTATTTAGGTAATCTTCGACCATTACTACGCGCTCGCCGTTAATTTCGCGCAATGGATTTTCGCGCAAATCAATCATCATTTGTTTGATTTCGGCTGCGCCTTCAATTCCTTTTTTGGTCATCGAAACTAAATGTTCTTTATAAAAACCGTAATCTACATAAAGTTGTTGTAAATATTCGTAGATGCTATTTCCAGCCGCTTTTGCTTGAGCTGCCATTTCGCAAGCCAATAATGTTGCAGCAATCGCATCTTTATCACGCACTGCATCTCCAACCATATAGCCAAAACTTTCCTCGCCACCACCAATAAATTGCTGCTCTGGAAAGTCTTTAATCATTTTTGCAATCCATTTAAAACCGGTCAAGCCCACTTTAAAATCTACGTTATAAGCCGAAGCTAGCTCCATAATTAAAGGAGTCGAAACTATTGTAGAAGCCACAAATTGCCTTCCGTCAAGTTTCCCGTTCTTTTTCCATTGTTCCAATAAGAATGCCGTCATCAACACCATTGCTTGATTTCCGTTCAGCAAAATCAACTCTCCAGCAGTGTCGCGAACCGCAACTCCAAGACGATCAGAATCTGGATCGGTACCAATTACAATATCTGCTTTTATCTCTCGGGCAAGTTTTAAAGCCATCGTCAGCGCCTCCGGCTCTTCAGGATTTGGCGATTTTACTGTTGGAAAATCTCCATTTGGAACTGCCTGCTCAGCCACTATATGCACATCATTATAGCCCGCTCTTTCTAGAGTTTGCGGCATTAATTTTATTGATGTTCCGTGAAGAGATGTAAAAACAATTTTCAAATTATCTTTCGCATCTTGCCGAGTATCAAAACTTGCATTTTCTATAGACGAAGCAATAAATGCATCATCAATTTCCGTATCTATATAATGCAGTAAGTCAAGATTTTCGTCAAACTTAATATCTTCGTAAGCAAGCGCATCAATCGTGTTAATAATCTCATTATCTTCCGGCGGCACTAGCTGTCCACCATCTTTCCAATAAACTTTATATCCATTATACTCTGGAGGATTATGCGAAGCTGTAAGTACAATCCCACACTGACAGTTCAGTTTTTTGACGGCAAAACTCAATTCTGGAGTTGGTCGCATATCCGAAAATAGATAGACTTCAATTCCGTTTGCGCAAAAAACATCTGCCACAGTTTTCGCCAAAGTATCGCTATTATGCCTGCAATCATAGGCAATTGCAACTTTCAATTTCTCATTCGGAAACACTTTGTGCATATAATCTGCAATTCCCTGAGTATTTTTTCCAAGCGTATATTTATTAATTCGGTTTGTGCCTGCACCCATAATTCCGCGCATTCCGCCAGTACCAAATTCCAGATTTTTATAAAAACTATCCTCCAATTCTTTCGGCGACGACGTCATCATTTCAATCACTTCCGCCTGCGTTTTCGCGTCAAAAGTTGGCGTTAACCACTCGTTTACACTTTTTAAAATTGTCTCTGCTATGTGCATTTTATTTTTTTTTGGAGCTTTTTCCCGCTTTCCACTGCAATCTTTTATGTTTTTAAAGAAAAACATAAAAGGATTTCCGCTACAATCGGGGCTAAGGCTCTCCGTTATTATTCATATTTTTTTCAAAACTTCAACCGAATTTGTCAATTGAAATCTATTCCTGAAGTTCAGCAATATTGCTACTTTCCACAATTTTATATCTGTCTTGATGTCCTTTACTTCGAAGAATAATTTCGCCAAGAAAGCCAGCAAGAAAAAATTGTGTTCCTATTACCATTGTTGCAAGCGCAATATAAAACCACGGATTGCTGCTTACCAATATCGTTGGTAAGTCATTATATAATCGGATTAATTTATTAACTCCTATAAATATGGCAGCTACAAATCCTATTATAAACATAATCGAACCCATTGCGCCAAAAAGGTGCATAGGACGTTTTCCGAATCTGCTTAAAAACCAAATCGTGATTAAATCTAGAAAACCGTTTACAAAACGATCCATTCCAAATTTTGTTTCACCATATTTCCGAGCTTGATGTTTTACAACTTTTTCGCCAATCTTGCCATATCCAGCATTTTTTGCTAAAACGGGAATATAGCGGTGCATTTCACCAGAAACTTCGATGTTTTTTATTACGGCATTTTTGTACGCTTTCAGCCCGCAGTTAAAGTCATTCAGTTTTACACCAGATGTCTTACGTGCAGCCCAATTGAAAAGCTTTGAAGGGAGATTTTTGGATACAACTGAATCGTATCGTTTCTTCTTCCAACCCGAAATCAAATCGTAATTTTCTTCCTTAATAAGATGGTACATTTCGGGAATCTCTTCAGGATTGTCTTGCAAATCTGCATCCATCGTAATAACCACATCTCCTGTTGCACGAGCAAAGCCAGCGTGTAGTGCCTGAGATTTTCCGTAATTGCGTAAAAACCGAATTCCCTTGATATTAGGATTCAGCGAAATCAAATCCTCAATTACTTTCCAAGATTTATCAGTACTACCGTCATCAATAAAGATTACTTCATAAGAGAAACCGTTGGCGTGCATAACAGAGACAATCCAATCATGCAATTCCTGCAGAGATTCGTCTTCATTAAGTAAAGGGATTACTATGGATAAATTCATATATTTTTCTAGAAACTTTGATTGCGATCGTTCTTAACGATAGCGCCAACAATTAATGAGTAAATAAGACCTATAAAAGCGTAAATCGCGATTGTAGATGGAATGGCAATCGCAGGACTCATAAATTTACGAGTTACACCAATAGCCATATCAACTTGCTCCTCGGTCATATTAGATTCGTCAGCAAGCATCACTGAGCGAGTTCTTCTTATTAGTTCTTCTACATATTCGGGAAAAATTGCATTAAAAACAACTGTAAAAACACCTGCAACTAATCCAGCAATTACACAGATTGTAACACCAACTTTTAGACATTCTCCAAAAGTAGCGTAACCGCCATTCATCTTTTTAAAATTTGTGCAACCTATATATATTAGGACTAGGGGTAGAAATAAGTAGTTTAAAAGATTTAGAACAAGTCCGTATGTCGGATATGCAACTGGATCAATGTCCATAACATAGCCTATGATAGTTTCAAAGATCATTATCAGACCAAATATCAAACCTAAAAATAAGCCCGCTTTTGCAGGAGATTGTTTAGTAGTGTCGTTCATAAAGGAGTTGTTTTAGGATTAATATACAAATATAACAATTCAGCATATACAACATACAATAAAGGTGATTAGCTGCTTAAAAATAAATTGCTGGAAACAATTTGTATATTGAAAAAATAATGTAAATTTGCAAACTTATAATTATAAACAAGCAAGCTAAAAACTATTGTTGCGTTTATACCTTTTCTTGTCAAAAAGAGAAGCTTCAAAATAAAAGCAATAGTAACAAGAAACACTTAATAAAATGAAAAAAGGAATTCACCCAGAAAATTACAGATTAGTAGCCTTCAAAGACATGTCAAACGAAGAGGTTTTTATTACTAAATCTACTGCAGACACAAGAGAAACACTTACACACGAAGGTGTTGAATACCCATTAGTAAAAATGGAGATCTCTAGAACTTCTCACCCATTTTATACAGGTAAATCTAAACTTATTGATACTGCAGGACGTATTGATAAATTTAAAACAAAATACGCAAAACACGCGAAATAATTTACTGTCGACGTTTCTCAGAGGGATTTCCTTAGCAGAAAGAAAGATAATATCTCATAGAAAAGTAGTAAACATTGTTTACTACTTTTTTTTTGTGCTTATTTTTAATGGTTCATATCCTGTTTTTGTAATTTAATTTTCTGGTTTTACGTGATTTTTTGAGAAGGATTACTTCACTAAACTTTTATTTTTCAGCGGAGTTCAGTGAACTTCGTTTGCAGTAAAAATCCTTTCTTGTGGCTTTGCGGAGCAAATGCTACTAGAAAGATTGGGAACGGATAGGTACTATCTTGAAATCAAACTGTTTTTACATTTATTTTTTATAATTTTGTTTAACCAATGGAAAGCATTTCTTCCTTAATTGAGTTTTGTTTATCCGGCATAGCCTCAACTAGATTGGGG